>CBDUYA010000209.1:0-6028 GCA_965371335.1 uncultured bacterium
CGCTGCTCGGTCCGCTGCCCGTAGCCGACGTGCAGTAGAGCCAGGGCGTGCGTCCGCGCGGCGATCGACACCGCCACGCAGGAGTCCATGCCCCCGCTCAGGAGCACCACGGCGAGCGGGCGTCCCGACGATCCCTCCGTCATGTTCGATCCTCAGACTCCCCGCGTCCCGGCCGGCCAGATGTACTTGTGAATCTGCATCTGCAGCCGGGCGCCGAGGGCGTCGCTCAGCATCCACTCCGCCAGCGCGCGGGGCGACAGCTTGCCATGCACCGGGGAGAGCAGCACACCGCCTCGCTCCGTCAGGCGGTGGCGCGCGATGACCTCGCGCGCCCATTCATAGTCGCGACGATCGGCAAGCACGAACTTCACCTCGTCCGTCGATTTGAGCCGGTCGACGTTGTCCCAGAGGTTGTGCTCTTCCATGCCGCTTCCCGGGCATTTCAGATCCATGATGATGGTGACTCGCGGGTCGACCGGAGCGATATCGAGACTTCCTCCCGTCTCGATGCCGACCTCGTAGCCGCAGTCGAGGAGCGTCTTGATCAGCCGGTGCACTTGCGGCTGCAGCAGCGGCTCGCCTCCCGTGATCAGCACGTAGCGGGTGCCGAAGCGGGCGACCCGGTCGAGAATCACACCGGTCGTCATCGGCTCGCCCTGCTCGAAGGCGTATTCAGTGTCGCACCACGTGCAGCGCAGATTGCACGCGGTGAGCCGCACGAAGACGCAGGGCCGGCCGGCATGCCGCGACTCCCCCTGCACGCTGTGAAAGATCTCGTTGATCCGCAGGCGATCCGCATCCGGTTCCTGCCCTGCCGGTGTTGTCACGCGACCAATTCCATCAGCGTGGTGAGGTTCTCGACGTCTTCGCGGCACTCCGGTCCCTTTGGCGTCTCCAGAACCAGCGGACACTCCAGCAGCCTCGGATCGTTCATGAGGAGCCGGAACGCACCCAGGCCGAGATACCCCCGGCCGATATGCTCGTGACGATCGACCCGGCAGCCGAGGTCCTTCTTCGAATCGTTGACATGAATCGCCTTGAGGCGATCGAACCCGATCAGATCGCCGAAGCGCCGCATGGTCTCTTCGTAACCGGACGGTGTGCGGATGTCGTATCCGGCAGCGAAGACGTGACAGGTGTCGAGGCAGACCCCGATTCGTCCGGGAGCGGCGGTGCGTTCTATGACGGCCGCGATCTGCTCGAAACGATGTCCCAGGATGGTTCCCTGCCCCGCCGTCGTCTCCAGCGCCAGTGATGCGGCGGCGGCCGGCACCCGATCGTGAACGAGGTCGATCGCCGCGGCCATCCTGGCGATGCCGTACTCCTCGCCGCGCCCCATATGACCGCCGGGATGGGCGATCAGCCATGGCACACCGAGCCGCGCGCAGCGTTCCAGCTCCCCGGCGCAGGCGTCAATGGAACGTCGCCAGAGGGCATCGTCGGGCGAGCAGAGATTGATCAGGTAGGAATCATGCGCCACCACGTGCGTGATCCCGCCGGCGGCCAGCGCCCCGCGAAACATCTCGACCGACTCCTCGCTCAACGGCTTCGCAGCCCACTGGTTGCTGTTCCTGGTGAACAACTGCACGGCGGTGCAATCGATCGACGTTGCGCGCTCCAGCGCGCGCTCCACGCCGCCGGCGATCGACATGTGTGCCCCGAGGGGGCGTCTGGGGATGGTCCAGCGCAGCGGCTCGACCGCTCTTCGTCCGCTCACGGGCATTCGCTCTCCCACCTGCATTTCACCGAGGCCGATACAGCCAGCGTGAATCGCGATGAGAGCGTAACATCCGGAGATCCGGAGGGTCAATCAAGGCAGCGATCGATGAGAGTGCCGTGAGCGCTCATCCTGCCGGCTCCCACGGCAGCGGCGCCGCCTCCCGGAACCTCCGCGCGACCGCCATCGCCGGGCGGGCCATGACCTGCATCGTCAGCCGCAGAGCGTCCCACGGAGAGTCGAGCAGGTGCGGCCGCATCAGGAAGCGGCGGGCCGAGCCGGGATCGACGTCCATCAGTTCGGCGGGCGAGTTCGACAGGAGACGGGCCAGAATCGCCCGCCGGGCGGGACCCGGCTCGATCCGCTTCATCAGTTCACGCGGCACCTCATCCGGAAAGATCCTTTCCATATGCCGCAGCGCCAGATAGAAGGCCACGCGCACGCGCCACTCGGCGGCCCGGGTCGCCAGATCGACCGGATCGGGGCGCCATAGCGAGAGCATCGTGCGCAGATCGATGATCCACTTCAGCGTCGGTCCGTAGTAGTGATCGGCGAGATGTCCGACATGGAAGAGAATGGTCTCCTCCATCCCGAGGAGGCGGCAGGGAATTCCTTCCAGTCGCGCCTCCCGCGTCCCTGCCCAGAGCGCGTTCTGTTCGATGCGGACGCGGTGCGCCAGCCCCAGTTGCCAGTGAAACTCGAAGCGGCATCGCGTGCCGGCCGGGCGCGCCATCTCGAACCGGCGCGATTCCGGATACCACGGGTCGACGCTTCCCTCGTAGCCCACGGCGGCGAGGTGACGCGCGACCCGGCGCGCATCCCCGGGCTTCAGGAGAATGTCGATGTCGGTCAGGGTCCGTTCGCCCGGGTCGTCATAGAGATCGACCAGATAGGCGGCCCCCTTGAGCAGCACGTACGGAATTCCCGCCCGCCCGAGGTACTCGCCCACCGCACGGAATTCGGCGAGCGCCGCGAGATTATCGATGGCGGTTTTCCGGTGGGCGCGGCGAATCGCCTCGGCCCACCTCGGCGGCAGGCGAACGGAGCGTCCCTCACGACCCCACAGACCGTGGAGATATCCTCCACACTCGTAGCGGCGCAGGCAGGCCTCCACCTTGGCGACATCGAACGTCCCCGGCGGCGTCTCGCCGCGCAGAAGAGCGACGATGCCGCGCTGCAGACTGAAGTCCGGCGGCCATCGTCGATCGCTCGTTCCCGGGTTGCCCATCGCGGTCAAGAGCCCATTCCGCACCATGTTACGGCGAGTCACCTTGACTTGCCACGGAACCGACATTAGACTACTCCATTCCACGGAGGGCTGTGTTTTGACATTGGCGTTGTCTCATCGAGTCCTGTTTGCCCTGTCCCTTCTCTCTCTCCTGGCGCTCTTACTGCCGGGATGTGGCGGCGGTAATCAGGCTCCGGAGGCGACCACCTACGCAGATGTCCCCGCGAGGGCTGCAGACGATCAACCGATGGAGCCGCGCCAGATGAGTGAGGATTTCTCTCCGGCCCAGGCCTCCGGGGCAGTCGAGGGTGTCCCTGCCGCCACCAACACCGCTCCGATCGTCGCGATCGCGAATTACTACGCCGATCTCCCCGGTATCGACATGGCGTCGCTGACGGACGCCCAGTTGGAGACGTTCCTGCACCGCGCCAACAGCGAGCTCTGCACCTGCGGATGCAAGGACGACACCCTGGCCAAGTGCTACATCAACGACCCGAGCTGCCCGGTGGTCAAGGGCATGCTCGAGAGCGTGCTCGAAGAGGTCCGCTCCAGCCCGTAGGAAGCCCGCGCCGCTCCCCCTCCCGACCGTCGTTGTCCCCGGCGGAATCGCTGTGCTATAGTGTCGGACTGTCCTGCCATCAATGACTTGTGAGCGTTCTCAACCGTCGGAGTTGCCCGCCCGGCACCCGCTTGCGGCGATTCCCGACCGTCCGCTGAGGGTTCGATGAAGGATTACGACATCGCCGAGATACGCAACCTGGGCATTATCGGTCATGGCTCTTCCGGCAAGACATCCCTGACGTCGGCCTTTCTCTTCACCGCGGGCGCCGTCAACCGGCTCGGGAAGGTCGATCAGGGCAACACGGTGACCGACTTCGACGAGGAGGAGATCTCCCGCAAGGTGTCGATCTCGTCCGCCCTCTGCCACATCGAGTGGAACAAGACCAAGCTCAACATCATCGATACCCCCGGGTACGGGGCCTTCATCGCCGACGCCAAGGCGGCCATGCGCGTCGCCGACGCCGCCATCCTCATGGTCGATGGGGTGTCGGGAGTTGAAGTGCAGACCGAAGAGGTCTGGCGTTACGCGGAAGAATTCAACCTCCCCCTCATTATCGTCATCAACAAGCTCGATCGGGAGAACGCATCGCTGGCCCGCACGCTGGAATCGGTCGTTGCGACCTTTGGCCGCCAGTCGATCCCGATCCAGATCCCGCTGCGCAGCGGGGAGGCCTTCACGGGGGTGATCGATCTCCTGTCGATGAAGGCCCTGACCTACAAGACCGACGAGAGCGGAAAATTCGACACCGGCGACATTCCGGCCGACGTGCTGGAGCGCGCCAAAGCGGCCCGCGAGAAGCTGGCCGAGATGGTCGCCGAAGTCGACGATGCCCTGATGGAGAAATTCTTCGAGTCGGGCGAGCTTTCGCAGGACGATCTGATCGCCGGGCTCAGCAAGGGGATCAAGGCGCGCAAGCTCTACCCGATCTTCTGCGCATCAGTGCTGCATAACGTCGGCGTTCAGCCAATCCTCGATGCCGCGGTCACCTACCTGCCGCACCCGGGCGAACGCGGCCCCTACCGCGGGAGGACTCCCAAGGACGAGACCGAGGTGGAGCGCATCGGAGCGGTCGACGAACCTTATTCGGCGTTCATTTTCAAGACGATCGCCGACCCCTACGCCGGCAAGATTTCGCTGTTCCGGGTTTATTCGGGGGTCGTCAACAGCGACTCGACGGTCTACAACGTGGCGCGCGACGCGCAGGAGCGCCTCGGCTCCCTGCTGGCGCTTCAGGGAAAGGATTCTCAACCTTTGACCGCGGTCCACGCGGGCGATATCGCCGCCGTCCCCAAGCTCAAGGAATCGGCCACCGGCGATACGCTGGCCGACAAGGCCCATCCGATTCTCTATCCGAAGGTGTCATTCCCCGAGCCGTCGATCGCCTTCGCGCTGGAGCCGAAGTCGCGCGGCGACGAGGAGAAGATCTCGTCGGTGCTGCAGCGGATGATTGAAGAAGATCCGACCATTCAATTCCGCCGCGATCCGCAGACCCATGAGCAGATCCTCGCCGGCATCAGCGACCTGCACGTCGAGGTTGCCCTGGCGAAGATGAAGAAGAAGTTCGGGGTGGAGGCGATCCTGCACCAGCCGAAGGTAGCCTACCTCGAGACGATCAAGAAAAAGGTCGAGGCGCAGGGACGGCACAAGAAGCAGACCGGCGGCCACGGCCAGTTCGGCGACTGCTGGATCCGCCTCGAACCGCTGCCGCGCGGCGGCGGTTTCGAGTTCGCTGACGAGATCCGCGGCGGGTCGATTCCGAAGAACCTGATTCCTTCGGTCGAGAAAGGGATCCAGGAAACCCGCATGCACGGCTACCTCGCCGGTTACCCGGTGGTCGATTTTCGTGTCGTCCTTTTCGACGGCTCGTTCCACACCGTCGATTCGTCCGATATGGCGTTCAAGATCGCCGGCTCCATCGCCTTCAAGAAGGCGATGGAGTCCGCCGCACCGACCATCCTCGAACCGATCATGGACGTCGAGATCAGCGCCCCCGAGCAGTACATGGGTGACCTGATGGGCGATCTCAACTCACGCCGCGGCCGCGTTCAGGGGATGAACACGGTGGGTTCCGCACAGGTCATCAAGGCGCAGGTGCCGCTCGCCGAAATGCTGACCTACTCATCGACCCTCAAGTCGATTACCGGGGGGCGCGGCGGCTACCACATGACGATGTCACACTACGAAGAGGTTCCCGCCCACCAGCAGCAGAAGATCATCGAAGCCCACAAGGCGGCCAAGGCAGGTAAGGATGGAGCCTCCGAAGAGTAGCCTGCAGCGCTGAGATCCCTTAGGATCAGTAATGAGGGATCGATATCTACAAGAGTCCAACTTCTCTCATCAACCATTGAATCTTTGAGGCAATGCGAGAGACCACTACTACCGAGGCAACAGGCGATAGAAGGTTAGTTCACTATTACGAAATAACAGTGTCCTCGGCCCTGATAGCTGCATGCCTTAACATGGCTACTAGTGTCCCGTTTCTAACAGTTCTTTACAACGTCGGACCTTGCGGAGGATTCTT
>CBDUYA010000210.1:0-5972 GCA_965371335.1 uncultured bacterium
CAAGGGCTATTACATCAGCCCGCAGCAGCGGCCCCTACTGTTCGCCGTCCTGCCTGATTGGCTGCGGCCCGTCGTCACCTTTGCACTTGAAACAGCGGGCCGGAAGGGCGATTTTCTGCGCCTGCGATGGAGTGACGTGGACTTCCGCGAGGGGTTCATCAATTTCAGGGACGCTAAGAACGGCGAGGATGATGATATCGCTATGACGGCCGGTGCTCGTGCCGTGCTTGAATCTCTACCCCACGACAACAAGTTGGTTTTTGGCGGCCTATGTAAGTATGCGATCCATAAGGCATGGGTGAGGGCCTGCCGAGCCTGCAACTTCACCCGGCCATGCGAGGACAAGGTGAGCGACGTGGACAACAGCATCATTCATAGTGCGGGGCTGCAACGGTAGGGGCAAGCTGGAAGGCAGGCGGCATGAGAGATGTAACGGCGCGGGCACGCTGCCCATCTGTCGCCTTCACGATCTACGCGGTTCCGTCGCTACCGACATGATTGACAAGATGGGGAGACACGCCACGCAAGCTTTCCTCCGGCACAAGACGGGGCAGATGACGGAACACTATGCACACAACACCCGCGAGGCGAAACAGCGGACAGCCCGCCGTCTGGAGGAAATCAGGGCTGCGCAAGGAAAACTGGTACCGGACGATGGTACTTTACAGTGAGGATCGCCGGTTCCCTAACTGCCGTAAGGAGATACCGGATTAAAGCTATTGCGCTGCTCAGGCAGTAGCCGACAGCCGGTCGCGAAAACCGGCCCCGCAGGCGTCAGCGTGACCCCGGCGGGGCTTCGTTTGCCGGGTCGAATGCATCGTCGACCAGCTGGCACATGATATGTCCGGCGAGGAGGTGCATTTCCTGGATGCGCGGGGTCTCGGCCGAAGGGACCGCCAGCAGGTGATCGCACAATTCCCTCATCGCGCTGCCGCCCTCGCCGGTGAACCCGACCGTCGCCAGGCCGGCGCGACGTGCTGCTCGCAGTCCTTCCAGCACATTGGCTGAGCGCCCCGAGGTGGACAGACCGACCGCAACGTCTCCGCTCCGGCCGAGAGCCTCGACCTGGCGGGCGAAGATGCGGCCAAACTCGTAGTCGTTTCCGATGCTGGTCAGGATCGACGAATCGGTGGTGAGGGCGATCGCCGGAAGGGCCCGGCGCTCAATGGCGAAACGGTTGACGAACTCGGCGGCGAGATGCTGGGCATCGGCGGCGCTGCCGCCGTTACCGAAGAAGAGAAGCTTGCTCCCGGCCCGCAGAGCGTCGATCAGAGTCGCAGCGGCCGCGCCGACCAGATGAGAGGATTCGGCGAAGAAGCGCTCGGTGACGACGGAGTGCTGCCGGGCCATCGCCAGAATGCGCTCGACCTCCTGATCGGCTCCCGGTTCTTTCCTGCCGTCGGCGCCCATGAAATCCTCGTCGAGACGCACCGCACCACGCGGATCGGCTGCATGATACTGCATCCGGCCCGGCTCAGTCCGCCCAGCCGATGAGGGCGAGCATCCGGCCTGCCGCGGAGCGCTCGCGCCGGTAAGACCAGAAGAGCCGGGGATGGCAGACGGTGCAGAGGTCGGCCGAGCGGATGTGTGGCGACGGGACACCGGCGGCGCGGGCCTGCCGCCGGTTGATCTCGATCAGGTCGACGAGCCGCCGCCGGCCGTGCGCCCGGACGCACTCCGCGGCGCCCGGGTCGTAGCCCAGCAGGGCGTCGATGACGTCGTTGCCGACCTCGTAACAGCAAGGGCCGATGGCGGGGCCGATCGCCAGCCTCAGGTCGGCGGCGTTGGAGTGATAGTGACGCATCATGGCCTTGAGCGTCAGCGGGAGGACCCCAGCCGCCGTCCCCCGCCAGCCGGCGTGCACCGCGGCGATCGCCCGCCGGACAGGGTCACAGACGAGGATTGGCACGCAGTCGGCGACCTTGACGCCGATGGCGACGGAGGTCCAATCGGTGATTAGAGCATCTCCTTCCGGAGGCAGGCCGTCAGGGGGCTCCGGCGCACCTCTCCCACCGGCCACCTGAACCACGGCGCCGTGCACCTGGCGCAGAAGACGGAGCGGTGTCTCCCCGGGCATGGCGGACCGAAGAACCGCTTCCGGGGTCGAATCCCGCAAGGCGAAAGCGTGCGCGAGACCCTCGATTGAATCGAGCGTGTCGAGCGTCAGTCGGCGGGATCGACCGCATCCGATGCGGCTCACCGCCGGGGACACTCCGAGAGGCAGCGGGCGCGACATGGCGGAGAGTCTAGAAAAGGACTTGCGGCTTGACAAGGCCCAACGCTTGCGGCACTCTATCGGGCCGCCGGCGGACAGACAGGCAGGGTGATGCGCCATCTTCCGGGCGCTGCGCGGGGACCTGTTCCCCGGCCTGTTGCCGGGTGGGCGCCAGGCCGCAATGTCCCTCGTCTCACCCGGAGAGGCCGAAGCCTCGGAAAGGAATGACGTGCCACCTCTCGGTCTGATGGCTCCTCCCTCAGGGCAGGGACAGGGGAGCGGCTGGATGCAACTCGTCCCCCTCATTTTCTTCTTCGTGGTCATTTACTTCCTGTTGATTCGTCCGGCGCGGCGGCGCCAGAAACAGGTTCAGCAGATGATCGAGGCGCTGAAGCCCGGGGACAGGGTGGTCACTTCAGGCGGCATCATCGGCACCGTTCTGGCCGTTGATCGCAACATCGTACAGATCCGTATCGCCGACAAGGTGAAGGTCGACATTACCAAGAGTTCTGTGGTCAGCCTGCACGAACCGGAGAGTTCCTCCGCATCGGGCAGCTGAAGGACGTCCGCCCATGCCGTCCGCAACCCGGAGCGGCTGGCTTGAGTGAGGTCTGGATTCAATGCATGCCGTCGATATTCGCGTTCGCTTCGCCATCATCGTTGGCCTGGCGCTGCTGTGCGTCTACCTGATCTATCCGATCGGGGAATCGATCAACCTCGGGCTCGATCTCAGGGGGGGCATCCACATCGTCATGAGGGTGAAGACCGACGATGCCCTGAGGGCCGAGATCGACTTGTTGGGCGAGAGGGTCCGGTCGGCGCTGGAAGAGAAGGGTATGGCGCCGGGATCGATCGAGCGGGACGGGACCGACGCGGCCGTGATCTCGGGAATTAATGCGGCGCGCCTAGACGAGGCGCGCCGCACGATCCGCGAGCAGTTCCCGCAGTTCGCCGTCTCGGCCACCGGTTCCGACGCTCTGCGCATTGCTCTGCGGGCGGAAGAGATCACCGCGATTCGGGATTCGACCGTGCGTCAGGCGCTGGAGACCATCCGCAACCGGGTCGACAAGTTCGGTGTCGCCGAGCCGACCATCCAGCGGCAGGGGGTCGGACCTGAGGCCGATCGGATCCTCATTCAGCTTCCCGGTGTGGATGATCCGGAGCGGGTCAAGGACCTGATCGGGTCGCCCGCCTACCTGGAGTGGAAGATCGTGAAGATCCCGCCCGGGATCACCGTTGAACGGTTCGCCCCGCCATCGAGCGCCGAGACGATCGTTTCCCTGTTCGGCGGCGCCCTGCCGAGCGACGTCGAGATCCTGCCGGGGGAGGAGACTCTGGACGACGGCACCAAGGTCACGGTTTATTATCCGGTGACCCGTCTGTCGCCGATCACGGGGAGCGATCTCAAGAACTCCCGGCGCGATCAAGACCGGTTCGGAGCGCCCGCCGTCAACTTTCTGCTCACAGCCGACGCCGGGCGGAGATTCCAGGAACTGACCCGCAGCAATCAGGGCCAGCGGCTGGCCATCGTCCTGGATCGCAAGATTATTTCGGCTCCGACGATCAATGCGGTGATCGCCGAGAACGGCATCATCAGCGGAAACTTCACCCTGGAGAGCGCCGAGGACCTGGCGCTGAAGCTGCGCTCGGGCGCCCTGCCCGCCGGCATGGAGATCCTCGAGGAGCGCACCGTCGGGCCGTCCCTCGGCGCCGATTCGGTCCGCCAGGGCATGGTCGCCTCGATCATCGGCTCCATCATCGTCGTTCTGTTCATGCTCATCTACTACAGGTTGGCCGGAATCAATGCGACGCTCGCCCTGCTCTTCAACCTTCTCATTCTGCTCGGCGCCATGTCGTACTTCGGGGCGACGCTGACGCTGCCGGGCATCGCGGGGATCGCCCTGACCGTCGGGATGGCGGTCGACGCGAACGTCCTGGTCTTCGAGAGGATCCGCGAAGAGCTGCGTCTCGGGAGGACTCCCAAGGCCGCCGTCCATTCGGGGTTCGCCAAGGCGCTGTCGACGATCGTCGACAGCAACCTGACGACGTTGATCGCGGCCTTCGTGCTGCTGAACGCCGGCTCGGGACCGGTCAAGGGCTTCGCGGTGACGCTCAGCGTCGGGATCCTCGCCAACCTTTTTACCGCTGTCTTCATGTCGCGCGCGCTGTTCGACGCGCTCCTCACACTGCGCCCGAAACTCGGGCGGTTGAGCATCTGAGGGAGCCATGCTGCAGGTTTTTCATCACACCAATTTCCGCATGATGTGGGGCGCCAAGTGGGTTTTTCTGGCCGTGTCGATCGCGATCATGTTCGTGGCAATCGGAGCGATGGTGTTTCGCGGCTTCAATTACGGCATCGATTTCGCCGGCGGAACGTCCGTTCAGCTGAAGTTCCGCCAGGCGCCCCGCGTGGAGGACCTGCGCGCGGCTCTCGAGGGAGCGCAGCTTGGCGACATCAGCATCCAGAGAATCGGCCGGCCTGAGGATCGGGAAGTCCTGATCCGAGTCGAGAAGCATGCGCAGGCGGAGGGCGCGACAGGCACCACCGAGGGGGGCGACATCAGCTCCCGGATCCTGGACGCCCTGCGCGGCGAGCATGGGATCGAGGACGGCAGGCTCGATCTCAACACGGTGTCGGAACGCTCCCTGCACGACTGGCTGGCGGCCCGGCTGAGCGCCCCGTCGGGCGAAGGGGCGGCGGGAGTCGCCCCGGCGGACGCCGCGACGATCGCCGCGGCGATCATCGAAGAGCGCAACCGGATCGGCGGTCTCATCGTCTCGATGGATCAGGTAAGCGCCGTCCCCGGCGTCACGCAGGAGATCTCCGATCTGCTGGCGGCCGGAGCCGCTCTGGGCGACTACGCTCTGCGGGGGATCGATTTCGTCGGACCGACGGCCGGCCGGGAACTGATGAGCAAGACGAGGACCGCTATTCTCCTTGCCGTCATGGGTATCCTGTTCTACGTCTGGCTCCGCTTCCACAAGATTGCCTGGGGAGTCGCCGCGATCATCGCTCTGGTCCACGACGTCACCATCGCGGCGGGAGCGATGGCACTGACCGGGCGGGAAGTCTCTCTGCCGGTGGTGGCGGCCCTGCTCACCATCCTGGGATTCTCCATTAACGACACGATCGTCGTGTTCGATCGAATCCGGGAGAATCTCCGCCTGTACCGGGAGCACGATTTCGAGCAGGTGGTGAACGCCTCGCTCAACCAGACGCTCAGCCGGACCGTGCTGACCTCCTTCACCTCCTTCGTCGCCATCACCGCGCTGTTCATTTATGGAGGCGACAAGCTGAGTCCCCTCGCCTTCTGCCTGATGATCGGCGTGATCGTCGGCAGCTACTCCTCCATCTTCGTGGCCTCCACGCTGCTCGTTATCACCCATCGTCATATCGGAGCGAAGTACGTCAAGGCGTGAGCCCGCTGAGCCGACCTGACGGTTGCTACTCCCGAAACCCGTTTGCTATACTACTGTGCAGAAGCGGGGGGCAATCAGCAGCTCCGTGAAGGATGCTGCCGGCGCGCGGGATCAGCCTTCGTCACGAGGCCGTGAGCCCCGTCGGACGGGCCACGATGATCCGGTTCGAAGATATCCAGGAGAAAGTCGAGTCATATCTCCCCAAAGCGGACCTCGATCTGCTGCGCAAGGCCTACGTCTTTTCGGCCAAGGAGCACAAGGGGCAGACCCGTTCCTCCGGTGAACCCTATCTCACCCACCCGCTGTCAGTGGCGTACGAGCTGGCCGAGCTGAAGCT
>CBDUYA010000211.1:0-5966 GCA_965371335.1 uncultured bacterium
GAGGGAATTGCCTCCTCGTACCTGGCGGGTCAACTGACGAAGGAGCTGAGCAATCAGATCTCGTCTCTCTCCGGTCTCGATGTGTTGGCGATCGATCCGCTCTACGTCAGCGGGCAGGGTGACCCGACGACCCGCATCACCGTCGGCAAGCGGGTCACTCCCGATCTGTTCGTCACCTATTCGGACCAGATCGGTTCCAATCTCGGCTCGATCTATCAGCTCGACTACTCGATCAACCGGGACGTCCGTTTCTCCAGCGTGCGCGACGGTGACGGCTCGATCGGCGGCGACCTCAGCTACTCGCTGCGCAGCGCGCCCCCCTGGGTGCCGGGGCTCGATGGGCGGCGCCCCGAGAGAACGCGCCCGCAGATCACCACCATCCGGATCGAGGGAGATCCCCGCTTCAAGGAGTCCCGTGTCCTGCGGCGGGCGAGGCTCAAGCCGGGACGGCGCCGCGGACGGGCCGAGCTTCACGATGCGGTCGATCGTCTGCTCAACTTCTACCGCGGCCGCGGTTACCTGATGACCGACGTCCGGATCGAGGATTTCCCCGCGGAGGATGGTGGTCTCGACCTTGTGTTGAGCATCAGAACAGGCCCGCGTATCAGTATCGGATTCGAAGGGATCCGGGGACGCGAAGGGCTGCGGCAGAAGGCGGAGCCGTTGTGGGAGGAAGGTCTCTTCATGGACGACATCGTGGAGACGGCCCGTGAACGCCTCGAGGGCTACATCCGCGATCGTGGGTACCTGACGGCCGAGGTCACCGCCGAGGTCCTGGAGGATGACGACGACGCGTTCGGGGTCCTCTTTACGGTCCGGCGCGGCCCGCGGGCGCAGGCGGACCGCATCGAGGTCGCCGGAGTGAGCCGGCTGCCGCACGACAAGGTGCGCGGTGCGATCAGGTCGTCGACCGATACCGCGTGGTCGCGCGGCATCGTGCGCCGGGATCGCCTGCGCCAGGATCGGGAGGCGCTGCGACAGCTCTACCTGGATGAGGGGTTCGCCCGGGTCGCGGTCTCCGCCCCGGACATCACGCTCGATGATGCCGGGGAGCGGGCCGGCATCACGTTCCCCATCGACGAAGGACCTCAGGTCATATTGCATGGGGTGAGGTTCGAGGGCGCCGCGTCTCTCCCGGACGAGCGCCTCCGGTCGGCCGCCGGGCTGACGGAGGGGGCGCCATTCCGATCGGACGCGGTGGAAGCGGCGGTTGTGCAACTGCGCCGCGCCTATGACGACGCCGGCTTTCCCGATGCCCGCGTCGAGGTCCGGCAGGAGACGCTGACGCAGCGGGGCGGTTTCGAGCTGATCGACATCGCCTTCCGGGTGACCGAAGGACAGCCGCAGCGGGTTCGGGAGGTGACCATCAACGGCAATCTGATCACGCGGCAGAGGGTGATCCTCCGGGCGTTACAGATGACGCCGGGCGATCCTCTCAGCCGCGCGGACCTGCAGGAGAGCCGGACCCGCCTGTACCGGACCGGAAGCTTCCGGTCGGTGCAGGTCGAGGCGCTGCCGGCTGGCGAGCCGGGTCCCGGCCCAGGTTCGGGAGGGGAGGGTGAAGAAACGCGCCCGGGACCGGGGTCGAACGGCGAACAGTTCCGGCCCGTGCGGGTGACGGTGCAGGAGGCCGGCCGGTTCCGGCAGCTTTTCGGCCTCGGCTACAACAGCGAGGAGAAGATCCGGGGACAATACGAGATCGCCAATCGCAACCTGTTCGGCACCGGGCGCTATCTCGGTTTGCAGACGCGTGCCAGCAGTCTCGACCGGCGGGCGTCGGTCGTGTTCCGCGAGACCGGCGTGTTCCGGGGACGGTTCGATGCGCTGGTCTCCGCCTTCTGGCAGGACGAGGAGCTGACCGCCTTCGATGTGCGGCGGGTTGGCGGCGCCGTGCAGTTGAGCCGGCAGTTGAGCCGGGCGACCGACCTGCGCTATCGTTATTCGATCGAGGATGTCGACCTGTCCGATCCCAACGTCGTGTTCGACGAGTCGACGCTGCGGTTGTCGACGCTCAATTTCTCAGCCTCGCACGACACCCGCAACAATCTCTTCAATCCGCTGGCGGGGCATTACCTCGTCGGCGACCTCCAGGTATCCGATGAGGTTCTCGGGTCGGAGGCGGATTTCACCCGCTTCTATGCGCAGGTGTACACGTTCCGTGAGGTCTTCCCGAACACCGTCTGGGCCCAGGCGATCCGCGTCGGCATTGCCGTCCCGTTCGGCCGCTCGAAGGATGATCCGGCGTCGACCGGCGATCCGATGTCGGGCGTCCCGCCGACCCGGCGGTTCTTCGCCGGCGGTGACACGACGATCCGTGGCTTCGAGCGCAATCGCGTCGGACCGCTCGACCCGGCTGGCGATCCGATCGGTGGCGAGGGGCTGTTCATCCTGAACGAAGAACTGCGCTATCCGATCTTCCGCAAGCTGCAGGGCGTGGTGTTCTACGACGCGGGGAACGTCTTCCGGACCCTCGAGGATTATGCCCTCAGGGACCTGCGTCACGTCCTCGGCGCCGGCCTGCGCTTCGCGACGCCGATCGGTCCGTTCCGCCTCGAGTACGGCCGTATCCTCGATCACGAAGAGACCGACACCTCGCGGGGGGAGTTCTTTATTTCAATCGGACAGGCTTTCTGAGGAGAGACGGCGATGAAAGCAGGACGCACGGTTCTGATCACGGGAGCGGGGAAGGGGCTCGGGCTGGAATGGGCGCGGCAGGATCTCGCCGCCGGCGCGACGGTGATCGCGACGGCGCGCGATCCCGAATCCTCTCCCGGTCTGAGGGAGCTTGAAGCGACATCCGGCGCCGCCGGCCGGCTGACCATGGTGAAGATGGACGTCACCGACGACGCCTCGGTCGAACGGGCGACGAGGGCGGTCGCCGAGCGCACGCCGGCCATCGACGACCTGATCCACAATGCCGGTGTCTTCGGGCCGCAGGATCCGGTGCCCCTCGAAGGGTCGCCCGACGAGCTGCGGCGCGTCCTGGAGGTGAACGCCGTCGGCCCCTACCGGGTCACCCGCGTCTTCCTGCCGCTGCTGCGCCAGGGGGCCACTCCGCGTCTGCTGTTCATCACCTCCCGCATGGGCTCGATCGGCGACGGCCCGAGCGGGGGATGCTCCGCCTACCGGATGTCGAAGAGCGCGCTCAACATGCTCGGCGCGAACCTGGCGGAGAGCCTGCGCCAGGAGGGGATCCTCTGCCTGCTGCTCCACCCCGGCTGGGTGCGGACCGGGATGGGCGGGGAGGGGGCGCCGGTGCTGCCGCCCGAATCGGTGGCCGGGATGCGCCGGGTCGCCGCCGCGTCGCAGCCGGGCCAGAGCGGCCGCTTTATTGACTTCCGGGGCGAGGCTGTTCCGTGGTAGGAAATGGGATCGTTCGGTAAACTGTTATCAGGTCGCGTGTTGTGGGATATGACGCAAAAACATCTTGCCAATTCTGTATTTTCGGCATACTAAGGATGATCCTCAGGCGATTTCCAGCTATCACACTTTCGAGGGTGGAGCCCCACCCTCCACTTCTGTGAAGGAGTCACCATGAAATTCACCCCGATGCGGCTCACGGTGCTGGCTCTCTGCCTCATTATGATGGCGGCGACCGTGCCGGGCCTGATGCAGTCTTCGCTCATCGCCGGTCCCCGCGTGCAGAAACCAGGGGATGACGGCGGCGGCTCCGGCAACGGCGGCCCGAATGGGATGTTCGAGAATGTGCTGATCCAGACCGACAAGCCGTATTCCAGCGTCGTCTCGGCGATCACTGCGGCCGGCGGCTCCGTCACCCATACGTACGAGAACTTCAACGGGATCGCGGCCCGCATCCCGCGCAGCGCCATCCGAACAATCGGGCTGCTGACCGGTCCGGGGCGGATCACCAAGGATCTGATCGTACCGGCGCCGGTGCCGTGGGAGCCGGTGCACGGCAAGATGGCCGGTTTGGAGCGGACCGGGGACGAACGCCGGATCGCGTTCGACTCGGTGCGGGCGATCGCCGCCCCCGACCTGGCGAGTATCCTGGCGGACCATCCGGACGCGTACGCGTTCAACAACGCCAGCACGAACATCGATGCGTTGCTGGCCGACGGGTTCACCGGGAACGGCGTCGTCGTCGGCGTGATCGATTCTGGACTCAAGCCCGGATTCGCCCACATCGCCGGCTCGGTCGTCGGCTGCGATGACTTCGTGCCCAGCCCGTCGTTGGGCTGTTCGAATTCCCTCAACGACGGCCACGGCACCTTCGTGGCCGGCATGATCACGTCCAGCGTCATCTTCGGCTTCAATCCGTTGGGAGCGTTATTTCAGTCCGTCTCGACGCATCTGCCCGGCTCGATCCTACCGCCGAACGGCATCCCGATGGTCGGCTCGGCACCGCTGTCGAGCATCTACGCCCTGCGGGTCTTTCCTCCGGGCGCTGGCTCTCCGTCTTCGCGCATTCTTGCTGCGGTCGATCGGGCGATCCAGTTGCGCGACATGTTCGAGGACGGCATTGCCGGCGGCGTCAAGATCCAGGTGGTCAACATGAGCCTTGGCGGTCCGTCGATCTTCCCCGGCCGCGATATATTCGACACCGCCGTCAACGCCCTGCTCGATCATGACATCGTGATGGTGACTTCGGCCAGCAACGACGGTCCCTCGGGCCTCAGCATCGGCAGCCCGGGCAGTTCCTTCGGAGCGATCACCACGGGCGCCGCCAACATCGCCGAGTACGAGCGGATCCTGCGCGATCTGACGTTCCGCCCCCCCGGTTTCATCCCCTCCGGCATCTTCTTCCGCCCGTCGTCCCACATCCAGACGGCGACCTTCTCGTCGCGCGGCCCCAACGCCGACGGGCGGGGCGACCCGGACGTCACGGCGAGCGGCTTCGCCAGCTTCGGCCAGGGGTTCAACACCCCCTTCTCCATCGAACTGGCCAGCGGCACGAGCTTCAGCTCCCCGACCGTGGCCGGCGTCGCCGCGGTTCTCAGAGAGGCTTTCCCGGCGGCCACGGCGCTACAGGTCCGCAATGCGATCATCGCCTCGGCCAACCCGAACATCCTTGGCGACAACCCCACCAAGGAGGACCAGGGAAACGGCTACGTCGACGCGCAGGCGGCCCGTCTGCTGCTGGCCGGTGGCGGCGTACCGGATTTCCTGCCGACGCCGCCTACGTTCAACCGGAGCGTCAAGGTCAATCTCGAGACCAACGCCGGGCTCGACGTTCGCAGCGGCTCCATCACCCAGCACGTCGGGCCGTTAAAGCCCGGCGAGCGGGGTGAGGTTCTCTACCGGGTCGCCCCCAACACGGCGCAGGTGGTCATCAGCATCGCGAACTTCTCGGCTGGCGCTCAGCAGAATCCGTTGTTCGGCGACGACCTCTTCTTCAGGGTCCACACTGCCAAGACGTCGAATCTGCAGGGGGGGGGCTATTTCGGTTTTCCGGCCTTTGTCACCGGCGGCACCTTCGTGATCAACGATCCCGAGACCGGGATCATCCGGGTCACGCCGAGCGGCGACTGGACCAATGCCGGTGATGTCGAGGCGGACGTGATCATCTTCTCCGTTGCCAACCCCCTTCCCGGATTCAGCGATCAGAGGAGGGTCGTCGAGACCGATTCTATCCAGATCCCGTTCCATGTTCCTGCCGGCACCTCGCTGGCAGAGGTCCGTCTCAGTTGGCGCGAGAACTGGGGAAGGTATCCGGTGAACGACATCGACCTGTTCCTGGTTGATCCGTTCGGCATTCCCAATTTCGACGGCGCGACGCTGGACAGCCCGGAGAATGTCATCATTAACAACCCGATCGCCGGCGGCTGGATCGCGATTGTTGCCGGCTTCGAGTTCCATACCCCGGACGACAAATACAAGCTCCGCATCGCGCTGGATGGGATCGTCTTCAACCAGGAGGAATAGTCGCGACGGTCGCATGACAGACTGCGCGGGGCTTCGGCCCCGCGCTTTTTTTTGGGTGCGCCAGTCATGGCGCGCAGCGCCAT
>CBDUYA010000212.1:0-5958 GCA_965371335.1 uncultured bacterium
TCTCGACCGCCGCCGCCACCCGTTTACGGAGCTCCACCAGGTTGACCGGTTTCTGCAGATAATCGTCCGCCCCTTCTTTCATCGCGTCGACCGCTGACTCAACAGACCCATAGCCGGTGATCACGAGCACGCCGATCCCGGGATCGATTTCGCGCGCCTGCTTGAGCACCTCGATCCCGTCCATTCCCGGCATGCGGAGATCGGTCACCAGCAGATCGGCGCCGCGCTGTCGAAGCTCCCGCAGTCCCTCCTCCCCCGAGGCCACGGAGATGACGTCGTAGCCATCCTTGCGCAACGCCATTTCAGTACTGCGCCGGTTCCCGTCGTCGTCATCGACGACCAGGATCTGTCCCTTACCCTGGTTCACGCGTCTCCCTCCGTCGATCCGCCGCTCTCGATCAGGCGGCGAAAGGTCCCGGTATCAACCAGCTCGATCCCAAGCCGGGTGGCCTTGTCGAGCTTCGAGCCGGGGTCGGCGCCGTAGATCAGGCAATCGGTCTGCTTCGAAACCGACTCGGTCACCCGGGCTCCCTGCGCCAGAAGTATCTTTCTGATCCGGGTTCGCGAATACCCCTCGATGCGTCCGGTGATGACGCAACTCCGGCCGCTGAACGGTCCCGCGACCCGCTCGCGCCGGGCTTCGCCCTGCATGGCGAGGCCGGCGGCCGCGAGGCGATCGAGCAGGGTGCGGTTCTCGACGCGCGCGAAGAACTGGCGGACCGACGCGGCGACCCGCTCGCCGATTTCGTGCACATCCATCAGTTCTCCTGGTGAGGCGGCCCGCAGCAATTCAGCCGACGGGAATGCTTCGGCCAGCAACCGGGCGGTCCTTTCGCCCACGAAGCGAATTCCCAGGGCGTGAATCATGCGCTCGAAAGGCACCGAGCGGCTGCGCTCGATCTGCGCCATGAGGTTGGCTGCGGACCGCTCGCCCATGCGCTCCAGCCCGGTGAGGGCGGCAGCGGTCAGATCGTAGATATCGGCGATTTCGCGCACCATCTTTCTCGCGATCAGCTGATCGACCAGCGCCTCGCCAATGCCCTCGATATCCATCGCCTCGCGGCGCACGAAGTGCAGCAGCGACTCCTTCAGGCGGGCCGGGCAGGAGGCGTTCAGGCAGCGGTGAATCACCTCGTCCTCGGGACGCACGACCTCCGAGCCACAGACCGGACAGCGATCCGGCATGGCGAACGGTTCGCCTCGCCGTCTGTCATCCTCCGCGATCACCTTCACCACCCTGGGGATGACGTCACCCCCTTTTTCGATCAGAACGCAATCACCGATCCGAACGTCCTTGCGCCGGATCTCGTCTTCGTTGTGCAGGGTGCAGCGGGCAATAGTCGACCCTGCCAGCAGCACCGGATCGAGCACCGCCACCGGCGTCAGGGCGCCGGTGCGGCCGACCTGGACCTCGATCGAGGTCACCCGGGTCGTCGCCTGGCGCGGCGGGAACTTGTACGCGCAGGCCCAGCGCGGCGCGCGCGCGGTGGCGCCGGCCCGCGTCTGCAGGGCGACCGGATCGACCTTGACCACACATCCGTCGACCTCGTAGTCGAGATCGTCACGCCGCTCGAGCCACTCGCGGTAAAAACGCTCCACCTCCTCCAGATCGGCACACCGCCGGGCGGTGGGATTGATTCGCATTCCCAGATCCCGCAGCAACTGAAGACCGTCAAAATGGCCGTCCGGGAGGGGTTCACCCTCGATCCGCACCAGCGCCCAGACAAAGAGGTCAAGGGGACGGCGCGCCGCCGTGGCGGGATCCAGAAGGCGCAGCGTGCCGGAGGCGGCGTTTCTCGGGTTGGCGAATGCGGGGTCACCTGCATCCTCACGCTTGCGGTTCATCTCCGCGAACGCCCCGAGGGGATAGTAGACCTCGCCGCGCGCCTCCAGCAGGGAGACCCCCCGCAGGAGACGCAGCGGCACGGTCGGAATCGTGCGCACGTTCGAGGTGACTTCCTCTCCACTGAGTCCGTCGCCCCGGGTGACCGCCCGTGCCAACCGTCCTTCCTCGTAAATCAGCGATACCGAGGCACCATCAATCTTCAGCTCCGCCACCAGGGGGATCGGGTCCGCCTGGTCTCCGGCCTCCTCGCCTGAGGCCCGTTGCAGGCGCTCGTACCACGCCTTCAGCTCATCGTACGAGCCGACGTTGTCGAGGCTGAGCATCGGGGTAGCGTGCCGGGCGGTCGGAAGATCGCCGGAGATCTCCGCGCCGACCCGCCGTGACGGGGAGTCGGGGACGATCAGATCGGGATGTTCCGCTTCGATGGCGAAAAGCTCCTTTTCCAGAGCATCGTATTCGCCATCGGAAAGCGCCGGATCGTCGTCGACGTAATAGAGCTTGCGGTGCCGCCAGATCTCGGCCCGCAGGACTTCCAGCCGGCGCTGCGCACCCTGGCGGGAGAGCGATCGGGAGGACGGCGCGGCGGACGTTCGATCCGTTTTCCCAGTTGCCGTCATGACGGTCCGGCGCCGGCGCCCGCCGTCGAACCGGTGCCGGAATGGCGCCTGGGGAGAGTCAGGACGAACCGTGCGCCGTGTCCCGGCTCGCTCTCGACATCGATCGTCCCCCCATGCGCCTCCATGATGCGGGCCGCGATCGGCAGCCCGAGGCCGGTCCCTCCCCCGCGGGTCGAAAAGAAGACCTCGAAGATGCGGGCTCTGTCATCCAGCTTGATACCCGGCCCATCATCCTGGATGGTCGCGACCACCTCACCCTTTTCAGCGACGCTGCTGCGAATGACGACCGTGCCTCCTGTTTTCAGGATCTGGGTCGCGTTCATCAGGACGTTCATAACCGCCTGACGGATCTGGGCTTCGTCGAGATCGACCTGGGGAAGAAACGGCGACAGCTCCTCACGAAGCGTGATCCCGCGGGCCTCGAATTCCGGCCTGACCAGGACCATGATTTCCCGGAGGAGCTGATTGAGGTCGCGCGCGGCGAAGCGGGGCTGGTTGGGCCGCGCGTAGGAGAGGAAGTTGTTCACCAGGCTGCTGAGCCGCCGGATCTCCCCCTGCAGGGCTGACAGGTACTCTTTCAGATCGCCGGCATCGCCCGTCACGCGCGTCGTGACTTCTTCCTCCAGCATCTGAAGATTCATGCTGAGAACGTTCAGCGGATTGCGGATTTCGTGCGCCAGGCCGGCGGCCAGGCCACCGACATAAGCGAGACGATCGTCCATCTGCGCCTGCGCCTCGAGAAGACGGGTGCGCTGCAGCAGCCGGAACACGTAAATGAATGCGATGGACAGAATCACGACCGCGATCCCCGCGCCCATCCAGAGCTTCATCTGCAGGTTCTTTTCCAGGTCCGCCACGCGCTCATCGAGGACGTTCGCCGGAAATGCGATCTCGGTGATCGGCCCGCCGTCCGCAGCGGCCGGCTGCCGGAACGCGATGACCGTCTGGGGACGACTGTTGACGATCCATTCGTCGCGGATTTCGCTGTGGCCCGGCATGAGGGCGCGGTTCTGGTCCCTGCGCAAATCGTCGATGCTGAGCCGGGTGTATCCCCTCCACATGAGACGGCCGTCGCTGCCGATCAGCATGCGGTGCACCTCGACCGTTGAGGTCAAGAAGACTCTCGGGATGGTCCCGCCGGGAGGATGCGCGGTCGGACAGGGAATAATCTGGTCGACAGAAAGGGCGTCGGCCTGCGGGCAGCGCTCGACCGGGACCGGCGGCACCGGAGTGTCAATGATGCCATTGTCCGCGGGACGCTGGTAGAGGGACTGCACTACGGCGAGGGATTCCCGGATCCCCTCGTCGATCATCCGGTGGCCGAGGTCGGTCCATGCCAGCCGCGCGACGACGAACAGATCGGCGAGGAACAGACCCGTGAACAGAATGGAGGCAAACAACAACCGCCTGCGGAAGGTGGGCTGCGACCGGCAGACGTCCGGCACCGATGACTCCCTCACCATGCGACCTGAAAAGGGCCCAAGTTCAGCAGGATAGCATACTCTCCCGGGGCCTCCGGGGGGCGCGGTGCTGGCTCCGCGAAGGTCCGCCACGGCAGGGTTGGGGTCGTTGACAGGCCAAAAAACCGTGTGCTACGATTCGCCTCCCTTTTCAGCTTCATTCCCACAGTGTTCGGGTCATGAGGCTCTCGCACTGGACGCAATTTGATGGCGCGGCGCGCTCCGCGCCGGCGTGACGCCCGGCCGCACAGCCGGGCCGCTGGAGTGATAACCGACGCATGAGACACCGACCGGCCGGTGGACTGATCGCGACCCCTCTGCTTTTCTTACTGTTCCTTCTCCCGGGAGCGCCCGTGTCCGCGGAGGAACGGCAGAACTCCTGGGAGATCAATGTCTTTGGCGGCTTCACCTGGAACGCCAGCGAACTCCAGATCAGCAACGAACCCGCCTATGGGCTGCGCGTCGGATGGAACTTCCACCCCTCCTTCGAGGTCGAGTTCCAGTGGATGTCGACCACCGATCAGGACCTGGAAGGCCCGGACAGTGAGTTGATCGCCAACCCCGGCGTGTTCTTCGCCAATCCCGGTCGCACGTTCGAGTCTGACTCCTACACGATCAGGTTGCTCATCAACCCGAGCAACGAGAGTCGCCGCCTGAAGCCGTACCTTCTGATCGGCGCCGGCATATTGGAGTACACCGGAGATCCGGGGCTCTCTGGAATCGAGGAGGGTGAGGTCGAATCAACCATATTCAGCGTGGGAGGCGGCATCCGCCAGCGGCTCAGTGCCCACACTTCGTTCCGGGCCGAATTCGAGAACCAGTACGCGGTCGATGATTCCTACAGCAACCAGCACGTGAACGTCGGCCTGAGCTGGATCTTCGGCGGCGGATCTCCCGGGGATCTCGATGGTGACAGCGTGCTCGACATCGCCGACCTCTGCCCGGACACCCCGGCCGGGGCGCTGGTTGATAAGCACGACGGCTGTCCTTGGGATCTCGATGGCGACGGCATCATGGAGGGGATCGACATCTGCCCCGACACACCGCGCGGCTGGCCGGTCGACGAGAGGGGCTGTCCGCTCGATTCCGATGCCGACGCGGTCCCGGATGGCGTCGACCAATGCGCCGACACGCCCGCAGGCGCCATCGTCAACGCCGTCGGCTGTCCGGTTGACTCCGACGGAGATACCGTGTTTGACGGCATCGACCGCTGCCAGGGGACACCGCTGGGAGCGTTTGTCGATCCGCCCGACAGCGAGACCGCTGGCTGTCCACACGACACCGACGGCGACGGCGTGTTCGACGGCATCGATGAATGCGTTCTGACGCCGAAGGGAGCGACAGTCGACGAGGTCGGCTGTCCGAGCGACGGCGACGGCGATCGCATCCTCGACGGTATCGATCAGTGTCCGAATACTCCGCAAAACCAGAGGATCGACCGCGAGGGATGCCCGCGCGTCCGGCTCGACAAGGACGAGCCGCAGATCCTCGAGAACGTCAGGTTCTACGGCATGGAACTCTATCCCGGCAGCGACGCCTGGCTCGACCTGCTGATCGATGCCGCCAACTACTGGTACGACATCAAGTTCGAGGTGGGGATCTATACCGACAACGAGGGAGGCCGCGCAGCCAATATGAACGCCGCCCGGCGCCGAGCCGAGGTGGTGAAGGCCCGGCTGATCGACAAGGGGATCGAGGCGAAGCGGATCGTCATCAAGGCCTACGGCCCGGTGAAATTTGTCGCTGACAACGACACCGAGCAGGGCCGCGACAAGAACCGCCGGGTCGAGGTCAGGCGTCTCTCGGGCGATCCCAGCAAGCACGCCGAGCGCCCGCCCGACGCCGAGCTGCTCGAAGAAGAAGCGGCGCCGGCGGAAGCGGGGAGGCCCCCCGCTGAAGCGGCCGAAGCGGCCCCCGCCGGGATCGCCGGCGAAGCAGCGGCCGATCCTCAGGCGGACGCCGAAACGGAGTCCGGCGACTCCGAGGCCCCGCCGGAATCGGACGCCGAAGCGGAAGCCGGCAATGCCGAAGAGGC
>CBDUYA010000213.1:0-5931 GCA_965371335.1 uncultured bacterium
GAGGACATCGACAATGATCAATCATAGGGATACATCATCGACAGGAGTCGGTTCATGAACGTCGGCAAGATTGTGCAGATTATCGGTCCGGTGGTGGACCTCGAGTTCTCGGAAGCGTCCCTCCCGCAGATCTATAACGCGGTGCGGATCACCAGCGAGGGGTTCGATGTGCCGGCCCCCATCGACGTCACCGCCGAGGTGGAGCAGCACCTGGGCGAGGGTCGGGTGCGGTGCGTGGCGATGGAGCCGACCGACGGCCTGGTGCGCGGCATGAAGGGGGTCGACAGCGGCGCGCCGATCCAGGTGCCGGTCGGCGATGAGGTGCTCGGCCGGGTGATCAATGTGCTCGGTAAGCCGGTCGATCAGAAGGGGCCGATCAATGCCAAACAGACCCTGCCGATCCATCGCGCGGCGCCGACCTTCGAACAGCAGAACACCGAGATGCAGATGTTCGAAACCGGCATCAAGGTCATCGATCTTCTGGAGCCGTACCTGAAGGGCGGTAAAACCGGCCTGTTCGGCGGCGCCGGGGTCGGCAAGACGGTCATCATCATGGAGCTGATCAACAACGTCGCCATGAAACATGGCGGCGTGTCGGTCTTCTCCGGCGTCGGCGAGCGGACCCGCGAAGGGAACGACCTGTGGCTCGAGATGAAGGAGTCGGGCGTCATCGACAAGACCGCCCTGGTGTACGGGCAGATGACCGAGCCGCCCGGGGCGCGCCTGCGGGTCGGCCTGACCGGCCTCACCGTGGCGGAGTACTTCCGCGACTTCCAGAACCAGGACGTGCTGCTGTTCGTCGACAACATCTTCCGTTTCACGCAGGCCGGCTCCGAGGTCTCCGCGCTTCTCGGCCGGATGCCGTCGGCGGTCGGTTACCAGCCGACTCTCGCCAGCGAGCTGGGCCAGCTGCAGGAACGCATCACCTCCACAGTGAACGGCTCGATCACCTCGGTGCAGGCGATCTACGTTCCGGCCGATGATTACACCGACCCGGCGCCGGCCACCACCTTCGCCCATCTCGATGCCTCGACCAACCTGTCGCGGAAGATCTCCGAGCTCGGAATCTACCCGGCGGTCGATCCGCTCGCCTCGACCTCCCGCATTCTCGACCCGCGCGTCGTCGGGCAGGAGCACTACGACGTGGCGCGGGCCGTGCAGCGGGTGCTGCAGCGCTTCAAGGACCTGCAGGACATCATCGCCATCCTCGGCATCGACGAGCTGTCGGAGGAGGACAAGCAGATCGTCACCCGGGCGCGCAAGATCCAGAGGTTCCTGTCACAGCCGTTCTTCGTTGCCGAGCAGTTCACCGGCCTGAAGGGGAAGTACGTGCCGATCGCCGACACGGTGCGCAGCTTCAAGGAGCTGGTCGAAGGGATGCACGACGAGCTCCCGGAGCAGGCGTTCTACATGGTCGGCGGGATCGACGAAGCGCACGCCAAGGCGGACCAGATGAAGAGCGCCGCCTGAGCGGCGAGGTCAACGAGAACGATGCTCCCCGAAACGATCCATCTCGAAATCGTCACGCCGGAGAAGAAACTCATCGGTCTGGATGTTGACGAGGTCATTCTGCCCGGCAAACTGGGGTACCTCGGCGTGCTGCCGGGCCACGCGCCGCTGCTGAGCGAGCTCGATGTCGGCCAGTTGATGTACCGCCGCGGTAACATGCGGCAGTACTTTTTGGTGGCGTGGGGCTTCGCCGAGGTGCTGCCGGACCGGGTTGCCGTGCTGGCCGAGATCGCCGAGCGGGCCGAGGATATCGATCGCGATCGGGCCGACCGTGCGCGCGATCGCGCCCGGGAGCGGCTGCGCGACCAGTCGGGCGACCTCGATTTCAGCCGGGCGCAGGCCGCCCTGCAGAAGGCGCTCATCCGCATCCAGGTCGCCTCGCACGCCGGACCGGACCGGCCGAAGTAACCGAACGCCGCCGGGCGCGGCGGCCGCTGGCCCGCCCGTCCCCCGGTCCCCGTCCCGCGAGGGCTACACCATGCAGGCGCGGCCGCACCTTTCCATCGTCATCCCCGCCTATAACGAGGCGTCGCGCATCCGCGACAGCCTCGATCGGCTGATCCCGTTTTTCCGCTCGGAGCAGCCGTGCCGCGGACCGGTCGAAATTGTGATCGTCGATGACGGCAGCGGTGATGAGACCGCCGCGATTGCAGAACGATTCATCGCCGGCCGGCCGGCGGGCGCGCCGGCGTTCCGGCTGCTGCGCAACGGGCGCAACCGGGGCAAGGGGTACAGCATCAAGCATGGCGTGCTGAGCGCGACCGGCGATTACCTCTTGGTGAGCGACACCGATTTCTCCACCCCGATTGAGGAGTTGCCCCGCCTGTTGCGCAAGATCGAGGACGATGAGTGCGACATCGTCATCGGGTCGCGCGGCCTGCCCGAATCGCGCGTCGAGGTTCATCAGCCGGCGTGGCGCGAGATGCTCGGCCGTACCTTCAACCGGATCGTCCGCGTCATCTCCGGCCTGCCGTTCCACGACACGCAGTGCGGCTTCAAGGTGATGCGCCGGGAGGCCGTGCTGCCGCTGTTCCGGGCGGCGCGGGTCGAGCGCTTCGCCTACGACGTGGAAATCCTCTACCTGGCGCAGAAGGCGCACCTGCGGATCATCGAGGAGCCGGTCATCTGGCGCAACGCGCCCGGATCGAAGGTCAATCCGGTCACCGATTCTCTTGACATGCTGAAGGACGTTTTCCGGATCGCCATCCGCGATCGGCGCGGCGCCTACGGCGCGATCGGCGCCATGGTCGATCCCGCGGAGCGGGCGTCCCGGGGGGACCGGTGATGGCACGGAGGGCCGGAGATGGAGTCATGTCGACGGGCGCCGCGGAGGCGCAGGTGGCGCGCCTGCGGCGCGCCGGCCGCAAGGTCGTGTTCACCAACGGCTGCTTCGACCTGCTGCACGCCGGCCACGTCGCGCTGCTCGACCGGGCCCGCAGACTGGGCGACTTCCTGGTCGTCGGCGTCAATTCGAATCGATCGGTGCGGATCCTCAAAGGGCGCGGCCGGCCGGTCGTGCCTCTCTCCGAACGGATGGAGTTGCTCGCCGGCCTGCGGATTGTCGACTGCGTGGTGTCGTTCGATGCGCCGACCCCGGCCCGCCTGATCGCGCGCCTGCGGCCCGACGTTCTGGTGAAAGGGGGGGACTACCGGGTGCGCGATATCGTCGGCCACGACACGGTGGTCGCGGCGGGAGGGAAGGTGGTGAGGGTGCCGCTGCGGCGCGGACAGTCAACCTCGCGGCTGATCGGGCGCGCCGTCGCCTGGAACAGCCGCCGCAGCCGGCGGCGCGGACGGGCGAAGGCGAAACGGTGAGCAGCCGCCTCGGCGCGCTTCTCGATCTCGCGGCGCGGCATGCCCCCCTGCGCGAGGCGCTGGCGTCAATCGCGACGCAGCAGGGCTCGGTCGCCATCGCCGGCCTCAGTCCCGCCGCGGCCGCAGTCCTTCTTCCGCCGCTGTTGCGGCAGGCGGCCGGCCGCAAGATCCTGCTGCTGGCGCCGGGCGAGCGGGAGGCCGAGCAGCTTCATGGCGATGTGACCTTCGCGGCGCGCGTCCTGTGCGGTCCGGGAATCCCGGTGCGGCTCTTCCCGTCGCTCGAGGCCGACCCTTACCAGGAGCTGTCGCCCCACCCGCGCGTCGCCAGCGAGCGGGTGCGGGCGCTGCGCACGCTGAGGCGGCCGGGCGAGGCGATCGTCGTCGCTCCGGTACGGGCGTTGGTCTATCCGCTGGCGCCGCCCGCCGCCTTCGATGTTTACCATTTCGATCTGCGGGTCGGGCAGACGGTGTACCCGGACGATCTCTCCGGGTTCCTGCTCGGGGCCGGCTACGTGCGGGTCGATCTGGTCTCCGGCATGGGAGAATTCTCGCGCCGCGGCGGCATCATCGACTTTTCCCCTCCCGACGCGCCGCCGGTGCGGGTCGAGTTCTGGGGCGAGGAGATCGAATCGCTGCGCACCTTCGATCAGGCGACGCAGCGCTCCGGCGCGACGATGGAATCGGCCGCGGCGCCGCCGGTGCGCGAGTACCCCTGGGACCACGCCGCCCTCGATCGGCTGCGGCAGGCCCTGGAGGAACGGCGCCGGGGGCGGCGCGGGGCCTCCGCGGTCCTGCAGCACCGTCCCGACGACCTGGCGGAGCGCATCGAGATGCTGGCGACCGGGCGCACTTTCCCCGGGTTCGAAGCGTGCGCGCGGCTGGTGGAGGAGAGGCCCGCGACCCTGTTCGACTACGCGCCGGACGCTCTCCTGGTGGCGTGGGAGCCGGCGCAGGTCCTGTCGGATCTCGAATCGGTCTTCGTCGAGATGCATGCCAGCCTCGATTTGTCGGAGGGGTTCGGCATGCCGCCGCCTGACGAGCTGCTGATCGAACGCCAGAGGTTGCAGCGGGCGGCGGCGCGCGCCCGGCTGCGTCTGTCGGAGCTGGCTCTCGACGAGGAGAGCCCGCCGTTTCGCCTCACCAGCTCGGCGCAGCGATCCTATCGGGGCAAGCTGCAGGATCTGGTGAGAGACCTGGAACAGATGCCGCCCGGCACCACCACCCTCTTTCTCATGGAGAGCGCCGGGCGGAGCGAGCGACTGGCCGAGGTTCTGAACGACTACGGTCTCCCCCCCCACCTGCTGCAGGACGGAGAAGACGCCGGGTCCGGACCGCTCCCTCCTCTGGTGATCGCCCCCGGCAGGCTGTCGCACGGCTTCAGCCTCCCGGCAGCCGGCCTCCAGGTGGTGAGCGAGCGGGAGGTGTTCGGCGAGCACGCCGAGCGCGAGACCCGGCGGCGCAAGGTCGCCGCCTTCAGCCCTGACTTTCGCGATCTGAAGGTCGGCGATCTGGTCGTTCACGTCGAGCATGGGATCGGACGATACTCCGGTATCTCCCGGGTCGGTGAAGGCGAAGCGCAGCGCGATTTTATGCTGCTGATGTACGACGGAGGGGACAAGCTCTACGTCCCGATCGACCGGCTCGATCTGGTGCAGCGCTACTCCGGGGTCGCCGGGCAGCGGCCGCGCCTGGAGAAGCTGGGCGGAGTCGGCTGGGAACGGACCAAGAAGAAGGTCCGCAAGGCGATGGAGGAGATGGCGAAGGATCTCCTCCAGCTCTATGCGGCGCGGGCCGCGGCGAAGGGCCATGCCTACGGCGCCGACGGCAACTGGCAGCACGAATTCGAGGAGGTGTTCCCCTATCCCCTGACGCCGGACCAGGATAAGGCGGTGCGCGAGGCGAAGTCCGACATGGAGAGGGACAGGCCGATGGATCGCCTGATCTGCGGCGACGTCGGTTTCGGCAAGACAGAGGTGGCGCTGCGCGCCGCCTTCAAGGCGGTGATGGACGGCAAGCAGGTGGCGGTCCTCTGCCCCACGACGGTCCTCGCCTTGCAGCATCTCACCACCTTGCGGGAGCGCTTTTCTTCCTGGCCGGTCACCATCGAGATGCTCTCCCGTTTCCGCACGCCGCGCCAGCAGAAAGTGGTCATCGAGGGGATCCGGACCGGTAAGATCGACGTGCTGATCGGGACGCACCGGCTGCTGTCGAAGGATGTCAAGTTCCGCGATCTCGGCCTGCTGATCGTCGACGAAGAGCAGCGGTTCGGCGTGGCCCACAAAGAGTCGATTAAGGCGATCAAGAAGAACCTCGACGTTCTGACCCTCACCGCCACCCCGATCCCGCGCACCCTGCAGATGTCGCTCGCCGGCGTCCGCGACATGTCGATCATCGAAACGCCGCCGGAGAACCGGCTGGCGATTCAGACCTCGGTGGTGCCGTTCCGTGAGGGGATCATCGCCACCGCCATCCGCAACGAGCTGAAGCGCGACGGACAGGTCTATTTCGTGCACAACCGGGTGCAGTCGATCGGCTCGATGGCGAACCTGCTGCGGCGGCTGGTGCCGGAGGCCCGCATCGGCGTGGCGCACGGCCAGATGGGTGAGG
>CBDUYA010000214.1:0-5888 GCA_965371335.1 uncultured bacterium
GCCGGGCAGGCACCGCTGGTGCGCCGGGTCCTTCCCGGCAGTCCGGCGGCGGAAGCGGGCTTCCGTCGTGGCGATCGCATCCTTGCAATCGGTGAACGGCCGGTGCCGGACAATTCCGAGGCGCTTGACGCCGTGCTCGATCTGGCGATCGGCACAGCTCTCCCGGTGCGCCTCGAACGGAATGGCCGGACTCTGACCCTGGAGGTGGTCGCGGCCGAGCGTCCCGCCGACCCGCGTCCCGATGCGGTCGACGATTTCATGCTGCACACCGGGCTGCGCCTCGAACCGCGGCGCCGCGAAAGCGCCGGACCGGTGGAGCTGGTGTTTGCGGCAATGTCGCAGGAGACCCGTCACGAAATGCCGGCCATCGAGATCGATCTTTTTTCCGAACGCCCCGCCCTCGCCTCGCTCCTGCCGGGCGGCGACCTCCTGCGGGGCAAGAAACTCCGCATGCCGATCGACGCGTCCTCCGATCTCGAGGCGCTGATCGCCCGCTGCTTCGTCAGGGAGCAGTTCGTGGCGATGGCGCACTGGAGCCTCGGCGGACGGCGCACGCTCGACCAGGCGCACGTCCATCGCAAGATCTATCCCTTCGTCATCTGATCGCGGGATCCATCCCGGGGGCGCCGGCCTGCCGGTAGCTCTTCTCGCCGGCGCGGATCGCCACGGCGAGCCGGTTCTCGCGCGGCGGGATCGGGCAGTTGTAGACATCGGTGTAGCTGCAGTAGGGATTGTACGCGCGATTGAAATCGATCGAGTAGAGACCGTCAACCGGCGCCTCGAGATCGAGATAGCGCCCGGCGCCGTAGGTCTCTTTTCCCGTGGTCGCGTCGGTGAACAGGATGGTGAGCAGCTCCTCCGCCGGCGCCACGAAGGCCGGCTGGTAGGCGTAGACCCGGAAATCCGCGTCCCCGATCCGCAGCTCGAAGTGTCCGACGCGACGATAATCCTTCGTCCTGCCGAGGGAGGTTTGAAGAGCAAGGAGCTCCGTCTCCGTCTCGCGGATCAGCGGCGCGCGGAAGCGGAAGGCGGGATCAACTTCGAAGTAGCGCGGCGGCACGAAGCGCTCCGGCGCGCTGCGCCGGCTGTCGAACAGAATCAGAATGCCGGCGCCTCCCTGCACGTAGGGGCGCACCGCGTAGGGGCCGATCTCGATGACGGTCTCCTCCGGAACGATGCGCACGCTCCCGGAGCGAGCGCCGCGCTCCAGCGGCTCACCACCGATGTCGACCGACCCGGCCGGCCCCAGGTTCTCCACGCGGAACCGCCGGGCCGTCCCCTCCGGCCGCAACACCACGATCGCCAGGTGGCGCGGCGCAATCGCCTCTTCGGGCAATCGCACTTCGACTTCATCGGCCGACCCGAGGATGGCGGGCTGCGGATGGCGGGCGGAAAAGTCGAACCGCTCGAAGGCGCGCAGCGGCGACCAGGGGTGATCGCGGAAATAGTCGTTCTTCGCCCGGCGCTCCGCCTCGACCTGCGCGGAGATCCCGCCCTCCCTGCCGGCGCCGCCCGTCTCCGCCGCCGCAGGATGAAAAAACGGCGCCAGAAGCAGGAGAATCCCTGCGACGAACGCCCTCACCGGGAGCCTCGATCATCCATACGCAACCCCGCGCGCGTGACCCGCGTATTACATTCTACGCCAGCGGCGCCCCGCTGAGGGGATTCAAGGGGAGGGGCAATGGACCGACCACGCGTCGCCGGCGGAGTCACGGCATCCATGAATCAAGCCGCTGTCGCGCATCCTGATCCGGCCGGCCGCTTGACATCCGCCGTCCCGCGCAGGACGATGCGCCTCGCCGGAGGCCTGCATGACCACTCAGACGCGGCTGCGCATCGCCATCGTCCTGCTTATCGGCATCGTCTTCATCGGCGCCGCCGGATTTCACTTCATCGAACATTGGACGTGGCTCGACGGGCTCTACATGACGGTGGTCACCATGACCACCGTCGGTTACAGCGAAACCCACCCGCTGTCTTCAGCCGGCAAGCTATTCAACATCTTTCTCATTCTGACCGCGGTGATGGCGAGCGCGCTGCTCATCAGTACCATGACGCAGGTGATGCTACAATTCGAGCTTCGGAACTTCCTCGGGCGGCGGCGAATGGAGCGCGAACTGGCCAGGCTGAAGGACCACTTCATCATCTGCGGCGCCGGGCGGGTCGGCCGCAGCGTGGCGGGTGAGCTGCACGCGCGCGGCGCGCTCTTCGCCTTCGTCGAGAAGAACCCCGAGCGGGCGCAGTGGGCGCTCGACCGGGGCTTCCCCGTCGTGGTCGGCAACGCCCACTCCGGGGTGGATCTCTCCAGGGCGCACATCGATTTGGCCCGGGGCCTCGTCGCCGCCGTCACCTCGGACGCCGAGAACCTCTACATCGTTCTCACCGCCCGCGGCATGAACCGCGGGTTGAAGATCATCGCCCGCGCCAGCGAAGAAGAGGCGACGCCGAAGCTGCTCAGTGCCGGAGCGACCGAGGTCGTCTCTCCCTGCCACTTCATCGGCCGTCGCATCGCCCACCTGATGGTGCAGCCTCACGTGATTGATTTCTTCGAAGCGGCGTTCGGGAACCAGCGCATCGATGTCCAGCTGGAGGAGGTCGCCGTGCCGGAGAGCTCGACGCTTGCCGGGAAGACCATGGCGGCGATCGAGATCCGCCAGCATACCGGCGCGCTGAAGCGGGCCGATGGATCGGTCAGCTTCAATCCCCGCTCCGACACCGTGATCCATACGGGCGACTATCTGATCGCGGTCGGCAGCGTGCAACATCTGCATGCGCTCGCCTCGCTCGCGCAGAGCTGATCGGGCCGGGCGGCGGGCATCTCATTCGCCGCCTGCAGACTGGAGTCAATCGCCATGCGCCTGATCCGGCAAGAGACGTTCATCCCGCCGATCCTCGCCGCTCTCCTGCCGGCCCTGCTCATGGCAGCCTTCGGTGATGCCACCGTGACGCCGGCTCACGCGGCGGAAGCCGCCGACCCGCTCGGGCAGGCGAATGCCGCCCTGGCGGCGGGCGAACTGGAAAGGGCGGCTGATGCCTTCGCGGCCATCACCCGGGAGGATGCATCCAACGGCGCCGCGTGGCTCGGTCTCGGCCAGACCCTTCACCGCCAGGAGAAGTTCATCGACGCGATCGACGCGATCGAGGAGGCCGAGGCGCTCGATTTCGAGCCGCCGCGCACCCGCTACAACCTGGCCCGCGCCGCCGCCCGTCTCGGGCGCATCAACCTCGCGCTCACCTGGCTCGATCGGGCGGTCGACGCCGGGTTCCCGGCGGTGCAGCGCCTGAAGAACGAGAGCGACCTCGACAGCCTGCGCGAAGACCCCCGTTTCACCGTCCTCGTCGAGCGGGTGGAGCGTGTCGCCTTCCCCTGCCGCTTCGAGCCCGAATATCGCCAGTTCGATTTCTGGGTGGGGGACTGGGAGGTCACGACTCCCGATGGCCGGGTCGCCGGCTCGAACAGCATCCAAAAAGCGGCCGATCACTGCCTGCTGCTGGAGAGCTGGACGAGCGCCGGCGGCGGCACCGGCAAGAGCATCAACTTCTTCGATCCGGCGACAAAGAAGTGGGTGCAGACCTGGGTCGACAGCGGCGGCGGTGTGATTTCGGCCGCCGGCTGGAGAACGGCGCCATGCGCCTGCTCGGGACCCACATCCTGAAGAGCGGCGAGCGGCGCCCGTTTCGCCTGACCTTTTCACCGTTGCCGAACGGTCACGTCCGGCAGTTTCTCGAGGAATCGACCGACGAAGGGAAGTCCTGGTCGGTCTGGTTCGACGGCGACTACGCTCCCAGCCGATAGCCCCCACCGGCCTGCCGGTCGCGCGGCGGGATCCGAGGATCCCCGTCAGACAGAGACTACCCTCACCGGGAGACCCGTCCGACCTCCCGGTAACGGAAGCAGTCGACCAGATGGTCGTTGACCATGCCGGTCGCCTGCATGTGGGAGTAGCAGATGGTCGGCCCGACGAAGCGGAACCCTCTTTTCTTCAGCTCGCGGCTCATGTCCTGTGACGCACCGGTCTGGGCCGGGATCTGCGTCAGGGTCCGCCAGGCGTTGCGCTTCGGCCGGCCGCCGACGAAGCGCCACACATAGGCATCGAAGCTCCCGAATTCGCGCTGCACCTCGAGAAAAGCGCCCGCGTTGCCGATCGCCGCTTCGATCTTGGCGCGGTTGCGGACGATTCCCGCGTCGCGCAGCAGGGCCCGCACTTTCCTCCCGTCGAAGGCGGCGACGACCCGGGGATCGAAGCGGCTGAAGGCGGCCCGGTAGGTGGCGCGCTTTCTCAGGATGGTGATCCAGCTGAGCCCGGCCTGCGCCCCTTCCAGGATCAACATCTCGAAGAGGCGCCGATCGTCGTGCAGCGGCACCCCCCACTCCGTATCGTGGTAGGCGGTGTAGAGCGGATCGGTCCCGGCCCACCCGCAGCGCTTGCGCCGTTCGTTTCTCACAGGCCATTGAACCACGACACGCCGCCTCCCGCCGCCTCGAAATTGACCCGGCCACGCAAAGAGGCATAGAATCGGCGCTTATCATGCCGTCCGACACCGTTCCCACATTCGAATCTGCCCGTGCCGCGAGCCGGCCGGGAGCGCCGCCGCGACCCGCGCCATGACCGCATCGACGAAGCGCCAGGGCCGTCTGCGCCAGATCAAGGTCGTTCCGGTACGGCCGCGGGGCACTCCGAAGGAGCCGCCGCCCGACCTCCCGGTGCGCGATCCGGCGGAGGCCGCCCAGGCTGCTTCCGCCTTCCCGGCCGAGCCGGTGCCGTTCTCCTCCCTCGGTCTGCCGCCCGCTATCCAGAAGGTGCTCGACGAGATCGGCTACACCATGGCGACGGAGGTGCAGGCGCTCGCCATCCCGAAGGCGCGCGCCGGGATCGACCTGATCGTACAGTCGCGCACCGGCACCGGGAAGACGGCGGCGTTCGGCATCCCGCTCCTCGAACGAATCGACACAGATCGCCCTCAGGTCCAGGCGCTGGTGCTCTGCCCGGCGCGCGAGCTGGCGATGCAGGTGACGGAGGAGATCGCTCGCCTCGGTCGATCGGTCGGGGTGCGCTGCCTGACCATCTACGGCGGCGACCCGATGCCGCGGCAGATCGAAGGCCTGCGCCGCGGCGCCCAGGTGGTGGTCGGCACGCCGGGACGGCTGCTCGATCATCTGCGCCAGCGGACGTTGAAGCTCGACGCGGTCCGCACCCTGGTGCTCGATGAGGCGGATCAGATGCTCGATATGGGGTTCGAGAAAGAGGTGAATGCGATTCTCGAGCAGGTGCCGAAGGACCGGCAGACGATGATGTTCTCCGCCACCATCCCCTCTTCGATCGAAGCGATCGCCACCCGCCACCAGAAGAACCCGGAGCGGCTGATGCTGTCACGCGACTCGCTCTACGTGGCCGACGTGCTCCATCTTTTTTACATCGTCACGCGCATGGGGAAACAGTCGGCCCTCTACAAGTTAATCGAATACGAGGCGCCGTCATCCTCGATGATCTTCTGCAACACCCGCGCCGAGGTACGGGCGGTACACGGCTACCTGTCGTTGCGCGGCCTGCCGGTGGCGATGCTCTCCTCCGATCTGCCGCAACGCAAGCGCGAGACGGTGATGCGTCAGTTCAAGAGCAAGCACCTGAAGCATCTGGTGGCGACCGACGTGGCGGCACGCGGCATCGACATTGAGGATCTGTCGCACGTGTTCATCTATTCGGCGCCCAATTCTACCGAGCAGTACATCCACCGCGCCGGGCGCACCGGGCGGATCGGCAAGACCGGCAAGGCGATCTCGTTCGTCTCCGGCTTTGACCTGATGAATTTCAACCGGCTCGTTCGAGCCAACAATCTGAAAGCGTATGAATGCGACCTTCCCTCCGATGAGGAGGTGGCGCGTAAGG
>CBDUYA010000215.1:0-5880 GCA_965371335.1 uncultured bacterium
AGGGGACGTCAATATGAGCGCCGCTCGCAACGAACCGAATCAGAAGAACATGGCGCCAAAGAATCCGAACATCGCCGGCGTCGAGCCGATCCGCCGCGAGAGCGCGTAGTCTGAAGGCTGGTCAGGTAAGCAGGTAAGAAGGGCTGCGGCCGCGGCGGGGACTCAGCCCCCGAGCATTGACCTCACCCGGGCGCTGTCGCCAAGGATCCTTTCCAGTTGGAGGAAGGAGCCCCGGTCGGCCGGCGCCGCCGCCAAACCCTGCGAGATCCCTGCCGCACCACCAACGGCTGGTGACCAGACCTGGTGGGTCTTCAGGTCGAAAACGCCGAACACCACGCCGACGCGGGCGAGGATTGCCCGCGGAAGCTCCGTGCGCAGCGTCCATGCCGTGAGCGCTGCATTGAACGGAACGGACAATTCGATCAGCGCCTCACGGTAGCCCTTCCGGCCGATGACCTCCGGCCCCCAGACCGTTCGAAGCGCGCGCGCTGCGGCGGTGACCGACACGAAGATCCGATCGATGACCGCACGCAGCCCCTGGGACGAAGCGATCGTGGGATAACTCGCCGGATCCAGAAAGGCATCCACGGCCGCGGTCACGGCTCCGCAGGCGGTGTGGCCGAGAACGACCATGAGTCGCAGCTTGTCGTCCAGATGGGTGGCGGCGTATTCGATGCTCCCCAGGCATTCGGTCCCCAGCACATTTCCGGCCACGCGGACGATGAAGAGGTCGGTGCGCGGCTGATGAAAGACGATCTCGGTTGGCACCCTGGCATCGGAGCACCCAAGCACGACGGCGAACGGCTCCTGTTTGGGGATCGATCCACTCGCTCGAGGGGCCATCAGGTACGCGCTGGAGATGTTGATGACTTGCGTTCCAGGCGCTTCGGGACGATCAACCGACAGCCGGGCAAATTCCTCGTTGCCCCGTCGCAGGCGTGCGGCCGCCGCCTCGGGTGTCGCCGGAGGGGCGGGAGGTTCGAAGCGGGGGTCGAAGCGGTAGATGACATCCATCTCCGTCACCTCATCAATCGGTCTGAGCCGGGCCCGGATTTCCCCATGACGCCCGGCGACTGCCTACATCAGCACCCCGTGACGGGGGCTCGGGAGTGCCGGGAGTTCGGTTTCGCCAAGCATCTCGCGCAGGTCCCGTTCGACGCCGACCGCAAGGGCGGTCATCGGGGTGTCGCTCGGTCCGCAGTTGAACGGGTCCTTGAGATCCTTGCCCAGGGAGTCGATCCAGATATAGCCCATCGCCATCATGCCGGCGCCAATCGTCGTCAGGATGCCCTGGCGGCCGCCCGGTTCTATCGTGGCAACGTACAAGAACAGGGCGAGTCCCCAGATGAGCACCCGCGTGATCACGGCGACGTTCTCAGGAAACGGCGTGTTCTTAATCCGCTCGCATGCTCCCTGAACGTCGAAAAGCTCTCCCAGGTTCGAGTCGAAACGAGCCAGCCGCACCGCATCGGAGGCAGAGCCGCTCAAACTCGCCGCCACCAGTTCACTCTGGCGCTGGAGAATGCCCGCAGGGATATTCTGGCGCCGCAGAAGCTGTTCGCGCTCATCCGGCAGCAGACGCCGGAGAATCGGCTCGAGCTCGTTTCTCTCCTTCTCGGGGGCTCCTTGCCGCAGGCTGATGCGCAACGCATGGACGAAGGCGATCTGTCCGTAGACCAGGCGGGTGCAGAGCGCCGTCGGGTTACCGGGAAGCAGCGTCGTCGCCTGACGGGCGAAATCGCGGCTCAAGTTGACCACCCGCCCCCATAATTTGCGCGCTTCCCACCAGCGCTCGTACGCTTCGTTGAAGCGAAAAACCAGGAAGATCGACAGCGCGGTCGACAGCACCGCGACGTAACTCACTGAGAACAGCTCGGTGCGAGGAAAGAATGGCTCGAGCAGCTCAGCGGCCACACCCATGATCGCCAGCGCGATGAGCGCGCGCCGATCGCGCCAGATCAAATTGGTGACCCGGGCCCCCCCGCGTACGTACATTGACCACCTCTCCGCCTGCCGTCTGTTCGAGGCGCCTACAGTACCATGAGGGTTGATGCTCCTTCCGGAGTGCCCGATGGCGACGCGGCCGAATGGAGCGGAATGCCCCGTCCGCGGGCCGTTTGACACCTCTTCCCGCCCTGTGCTATTTTGCGCAGCCGCTTTGAAATCAGGGGGATAGTGTTCGTCCGGTGCCCCGGCGGCGCCAGCCGGATCGGGCGGTCGCCGGGTTTCCTGATGCCTGTTCGCGGTGTGGTCTATCCGGACCCCAAACGGTATTTGCGGGAGTGATTGCGTGAAGCCGCTCGCCGTGGCGCGACGATATGCCCGGGCGCTCGCCGATGTTGCCTGGCAGCACGACCCGAAGAGCCTCGACACAACGTCGCGGGAGGTTTCTCTTGCCGCCGAAGTGCTGGCCGGTGATCCGCAGATCCTCCGCTTCTTCGACGACCCCTCCATCCGGCGCGAAGACAAGGGCGCCTCGATCCAGACCCTGGTCAGGCAGGCGAAGCTCTCCGAGCTGAGTGCCCGCTTTCTCGCCGTGCTGATCGACAACCGGCGCATCAGCGCCCTGGCGGCGATCGCGGAGGCGCTGCGCGCCGTTCGCGACGAGCGTCTCGGTATCGTGCAGGCCGAGGCGACGATGGCGGTCAGGCCGGCGGAAGAGGACGTGGCGCGGCTGCGGCAGGCGCTCGAGAAGATGACCGGGCGGCAGGTCCGGCTGTCGGTGACGATCGATCCCGAGGTGCTGGGCGGCGCCCGCACGCAGGTCGGATCGCAGGTTTACGACGGCACATTGAAGAGCCAATTGGCCGCATTGCGGCGGCGGCTGGCGTAGGCGAGTTAAACCGACAACGGCGGCCCGCGGGAGCGGGCGTTTCGTGGTGAGGTGAGTTCATGGCGGAGATCAAGGCGGACGAGATCGCGAGCGTCCTCAGACAGCAGATCGAAGGGTTCAAGGGAGGCGTCGACGTCAGCGAGGAGGGGACGATCATCTCGGTCGGCGACGGCATCGCCCGGGTCTACGGCCTGGAGAACTGCATGATGGGCGAGCTGCTCGAGGCGCCGCACGGCGTGTTCGGTCTGGCGTTGAACCTCGAGGAGGATTCGGTCGGCATCGTGCTTCTCGGCGAGTATATCAAGATCAAGGAAGGCGACAAGGTGAAGCGGACCGGCCGCATCATGGAGGTGCCGATTGGGCAGGGACTGATCGGCCGCGTCGTCGATCCGCTCGGCCAGCCGCAGGACGGCAAGGGTCCGGTGGCGACCGATCAGACCGGGATTCTCGAACGCATCGCACCGGGTGTCGTCGAGCGACAACCGGTCAAGGAGCCGCTGCAGACCGGCCTGAAGTCGATCGACGGCATGATCCCGATCGGCCGCGGCCAGCGTGAGCTGATCATCGGCGACCGCCAGACCGGCAAGACCGCCATCGCCATCGACACCATCCTCAATCAGAAGGAATCGGGGGTCATCTGCGTTTACGTGGCGATCGGCCAGAAGCGGTCGACCATCGCCCAGGTAGTGAAGACGCTGGAGGAGCATGGCGCCATGGCGTACACCATCGTGGTCAGCGCCTCGGCGTCCGAGCCGGCGACGGTGCAGTACATCGCGCCGTACGCCGGCTGTGCCATGGCCGAGTACTTCCGCGACGATGGCGGCCACGCGCTGGTGATCTACGACGATCTCAGCAAGCACGCCGCGGCGTATCGTGAGATCTCGCTGCTGCTGCGCCGCCCGCCCGGCCGCGAGGCGTACCCGGGGGACGTGTTCTACCTGCACTCGCGTCTGCTGGAGCGGGCCGCCAAGCTGAACGACGAGCTGGGCGGCGGATCGCTCACCGCCCTGCCGGTGATCGAGACGCAGGCGGGGGACGTGTCGGCCTACATTCCGACCAACGTCATCTCGATCACCGACGGGCAGATCTACCTCGAGGGCGATCTCTTCTTCTCCGGTATCCGGCCGGCGGTCAACGTCGGGCTGTCGGTCAGCCGGGTCGGCGGCAACGCGCAGATCAAGGCGATGAAGCAGGTCGCCGGCACGCTCCGCCTCGATCTGGCGCAGTATCGCGAGATGGCCGCCTTCGCCCAGTTCGGATCGGACCTCGACAAGGCGACCCAGGCGCAGCTGGCGCGCGGCCAGCGCCTCACCGAGATCCTCAAGCAGGACCAGTACGTCCCGCTGCCGGTCGAAAAGCAGGTCATTGTTCTCTACGCCGGCGTCAGCGGCTACCTGGACGACATCGAGGTCGACCAGTTGCGCAAGTTTGAGGAGGGGCTTTATCGTTACCTCGACGGCAACGGTCGTCCCGTCGCCAAGAAGCTGCTGGAGAAGAAGAAGCTGGACGACGAGATGAAGGCCGAGATCGGCAAGCTGCTGGAGGCCTTCAAGACCGAATTCCAGGCGAAGGTCGCGGCCGCCTGACGGGAATATGGCCAACGTACGGGACTTTCGAACCCGCATCCGCAGCGTCAAGAGCACCCAGCAGATCACCCGGGCGATGAAGCTGGTGGCGGCGTCGAAGCTGCGCCGCGCCCAGGAGAGCGTCATTACGGCGCGTCCCTACGCCCGCAAGATGCTCGAGGTCCTGTCGTCGCTGGCGGCACGCGCCAACCCGGAAACGCACCCGCTGCTGGCGCAGCGTCCCGAGGAGCGGGTCATCGTCGTCGTGATCACAGCCGACAAGGGTCTGTGCGGCAGCTTCAACACCAACATTCTGAACGCCGCCCGGCATTTCCTGGATGACTTGAAGGCGGAGGACGTGCAGGTCGACGTCGTCGGCCGCAAGGGGCGCGACTGGTTCAAGCGGCGCACCTACCGGACGCGGCGGGTGCTGATCGATCTGTTCCGCAACCTCAGCCTGCGCGAGGCCCGGCAGATCGCCGGCGAGCTGATCGAAGGGTTCTCCCGGGCCGAGATCGACGCCGTCTATCTCATCTACAACGAGTTCAAGTCGGCCATTCAGCAGCAGGTGGTGGTCCGGCCGCTCCTGCCGATTCCGCGCGCGTCGTTGTCGGGCGGTGATGCGCCGGGAAGCGATGGGGTGGGGAGGGAGGCCGCGGCCGTGGTGCCGCTCGAGGATTATATTTACGAGCCGGATGCGCCGGGGCTGTTCGCAGCGCTGCTGCCGAAGCACGTGGAGGTGCAGGTCTACCACGCGCTGCTCGAATCGTCCGCCGCCGAACATGGCGCGCGGATGAGTGCGATGGAAAATGCCACCCGCAACGCGGGCGAGATGATCGAAACGCTGACGCTGCAGATGAACAAGATTCGCCAGGCTGCGATCACCAATGAGATCCTCGAGGTGGTGAGCGGTGCGGAGGCTCTGCAGTGATCGCCCGCAGCGGCTGAGAATCGTGAGATCCCGTCTCCGGCAGGGCGAGCAGTTGGAGACGGTAGTGCGCCGGCACTGGATCGTGCTCGGCGGGCCGGTCGGAGTGACGCTCTTTCTGCTCGGCTGTCTCGGCGCGGCGCGCTTCGTCGAGCGGCCCGGGCTGCTGCCGGTGATCGGAGCGCTTCTTCTGTTGTCAGCGCTCTGGTCGATGTGGCGCTTTCTCGACTGGCGCTGTGATCTCTGGGCGGTGACCGGCGAGCGGGTGATCGATGAAGAGGGCGTGCTGGCGGTGCGGATGGTCGACAGCCCGATCGAGACGATCCAGAACATCACCTGTGAGAGGACGATCCTCGGGCGGGTTCTGGGGTACGGCACGGTGTACATTCAGACGGCGGCAGAGCATGGGTTGGTCACCATTCACCGCGTCGGCGCGCCGGAGGATCTGAGGGAGACGATCATCGAGGTGAAGGAGCGCCGCCGTGAAGCGGTTGGTGCGGTCGCGCCGGATGGTGCCACCGAGGCTCCGAGGTTGGACAGCAAGGAATGCCCCT
>CBDUYA010000216.1:0-5854 GCA_965371335.1 uncultured bacterium
GCCGGCTGTTAACCGGCCGCCCCGATTTTGGGAAGGATGATGTCTGGCTCCCCAGGCGGGGTTCGAACCTTCGACCCACCGGTTAACAGCCGATCGGAATACCTCGGCTCGGCTGGCGCCCTCGACGCCGGCCGCCTCACGGCCAGCCGACGATCTCGTCGAGGGTGCGCCGGGAGATGGCGTGGTAGAGGGGGCGCGCCTCCGCGTAGATCGTCTTCGCGCGCTCCTTGCCGGCATCGGTCTTCACCAGTTCCTGGTAGAGCGGCTTGAGGAACTTGCGGCGACCCTGGCCGGTGAGGAACTCTTCCATCCGATCGTAGGCCGGTGCGTAGTCGTGCCGCACCGCCAGAATGAGCCATTGGTCGAGGATCTCGGCGTTGCCGGTGCGGGTCAGGCCGAAGGCGGCGTCGAGGCGGGCCATCGATCCGGCCGACAGATCGTCCGGCAGGGTGCGCAGGAAGTGCAGCCACTGATGCGTCGTCCAGCCGTCGGTGCCGATGTCGGCGGGCGCGAGATCTCCTGCGGCCCAGCGGTCGGCCGACTCCCCCACCCGCGCCAAAAGGCCGGAGGGAACCACCGGCGCCGTCGCCGGCAGACCGGGGCGGTCGATCCACTCTTCAACTGCGGGGGGAGTGCGGCCCGGGAGAGAAACTGCCCCTTCCAGCAGGCTTTCCTTCAGATAGGCGGTGAAGCGATCGGTCGTCAGGCTGGTGAAGGCGTGATCGTCGAACCAGGAGCGGAGGAAGGGGTCGAACGTCTCCCGTCCGTAGGTCTCCTCCAGCAGCCGCAGCAGGAGCGCCCCCTTCTCGTACGGGACGTCGGTCATCCCGTCGTCCGGATCGCGTCCCGTCAGGTCGATATGCAGGATCTGATCCCCTGGCTTCTCCTTCAATGCCTCCAGCTCCGCCTCGAGATCCTGACGTCCGAGCGTCCACTCCATGCCGGCGCGCTCCTCGCCGTAGACCCCCTCCATGATGCGGCGCTCGAGATAGGTCGTGAACCCTTCGTTGAGCCAGAAATCGGACCAGGTGGCGTTGGTCACCAGGTTGCCCGACCAGGAGTGGGCCAGCTCGTGCGCCACCAGCGAGACGAGCGAGCGATCGCCGGCCAGGATGGTCGGGGTGGCGAAGGTGAGCATCGGGTTTTCCATTCCGCCGAACGGGAAGGAGGGCGGCAGGACGAGGATGTCGTAGCGCTCCCAACGGTACGGCCCATAGATCGCCTCGGTCACCTCCAGCATCCGTTCCATGTCGGCGAATTCCCGCACCGCCTTCGGGAGCACCTCCGGCTCGGCCCAGACGCCGGTGCGCGGCCCCACGCCGCCGAAGGTCAGCTCACCCACCGCAAGGGCGATCAGATAGGACGGGATCGGGTGCGGCATGCTGTACGCCCAGGTGCGATGGCCGTTCTCCACCGCCGGCTCCCCGCCCTCGGGAGTGATCTCCTGCGCCGCCATGACGGCCCGCAGCGGGGTCGGTACCCGGATGCTCGCCTCGAAGGTGACGCGCACGCCGGGGCTGTCCTGGCAGGGGATCCAGGATCGGGCGTGGATCGCCTGCGATTGTGTATAGAGGAACGGATGTCGTCCTCCGGCGGTCTGCTCCCGGTCGAGCCACTGCAGGCCCGATGCCTCGGGGCTGGTCCGGTACTCGATGCGGACCCGGTCGAAGCGGGGCTGGAGCCCGACGACCAGCTCCGATCCGAGATGCGGATCGGGCTCCGCCAGCCGCCACGGAACATGGCGCAGGGGGTTCCCGTCCCCCGCGACGCCCGCACTCACCGCCACGATGTCGAGATCGCGCGTGTCGAGGCGGAGAGGCGCGCCGTTCCCGGACGGGCCGCGCTGCAGATGGAGCAGGACGGCACCGTCGAGCGTCTTGCGATCGAAGGCGACCTGCCACTCGAGTTCGAGATGTGTGACACGCACCTCGTTCGGGCGGGCGTACGAGTGAATGTCGGGGGCTGCTGCGTCGTTCGTCGTCATGGCGGGCGGCGGCTGGGGGGCGCTGCACGCGGTCAGCAGGGCGACCCCTGCTGCAACGAGGGGCGCTCTGATGAGGGCGGTTCGCAAAGTCCGGCTCCTCACGGGCGGCCTACTTGAACACCGGCTCGGCCATTGTCTTGAGGATGGCGGCCGACGCTCCCTCGACGTCGGCGTGCAGCGAATTCCCCGCGGCGTCCATGGTCACGATGGCCGGGAAATCCTTGACCCGCAGGTGCCACATCGCCTCCGGCGTGCCGAGATCGAGCAGGTCGACCCCCTCGACCTTCTCGATGCAGCGGGCGTAGTACTGCGCCGCCCCGCCGATGGCGTTGAGGTAGACCGCGCCATGCTCTTTCAGGGCGGCGAGCGTCTTCGGGCCCATGCCCCCCTTCCCCATCACCGCCCGGACACCGAAGCGGCCGATGACGTCGGCCTCGTACGGTTCTTCCCGAATGCTGGTCGTCGGGCCGGCGGCGGTGATCCGCCAGCCGCCGTTCTCCTTGAGGACGACCGGCCCGCAGTGATACAGCACCTGGCCGCGCAGATCGACCGGCGGGTCATTCTTCATCAGGTAGTGATGCACGGCGTCCCGTCCGGTATAGATACGACCGCTGATCATCACCAGGTCGCCAACCTTCAATGAGCGCACCGTCTCCTCGCTGATCGACGGCTGCAGGGGGATCGTCGTGCCGCTCGACAGGCCCTTCCTTCCGGCCGCCAGCGGCCGCGGCTGGTCGTCGCGGTAGAGCCACTCGGTGATCGCTCCGGCGCCGGCATCGAGGACGATACCGAGCCGCCGGAACGCCCAGCAGTCGTAGGCGACCGTCACGAAGAACGACGCGGGAAGACGATTGAGCGCGCCGACCTTGCAGCCGATCAGCGTGACCTCGCCGCCGAACCCCATGGTGCCGATGCCGAGCGTGTTGGCGTGCTGCATGACGTACTCTTCCAGGGCGCGCAGCGGCGGGTTCGGGTTCTCGTCGTCGAGGCTGCGGAACAGTTGCCCCTTGGCGTGCTCGTAGCCGGTGGTCCGGTCGCCGCCGATGCACACACCGATCGCCCCGGCGCTGCACCCCTGTCCCTGCGCCTGCCAGACGGCGTGCATCAGGCACTTCCGCACCCCGTCGAGGTTGCGGTCAGCCCGCCCCAGATGCGGCAGCTCCATCGGCAGGGAGTACTGGATGTTCTTGTTCTCGCAGCCGCCACCTTTGAGGAGCAGCCGGACCTCGATCGCCTCCTTGTCCCACTGGTGGAAGTGGATGGTCGGGGTGCCGGGGCCGAGGTTGTCGCCGCTGTTCTTTCCGCTCAGCGAATCGACCGAGTTGGGCCGCAGCTTGCCGAGCTTCGTCGCCTCGACGAGGGCCTCGCGGACGGCCTGTTCGATCTTCAACTGATTGGCGCCGACCGGGGTGTTGATAATAAAGGTCGGCCAACCGGTGTCCTGGCAGATCGGCCCTTCGCACTCACCGGCCATGTCGATGTTCGAGGCAATGACCCCCATCGCCTGTCCGGAGCGCTCCGCCGGCGGCTCCCCCTCGAGAGCCCTGGCCATGGCGCGGCGCACGTCGGACGGCAGGTTGGTGGAGGTCTGGATCACGAGGTCGAGAAGACTTTTCCGCAGGTGCTCCATGCCTGCATCATATCGCATTCGCGCCGGGAGGTTGCCCGCCAATCCCCAGCGCTGCTACCATGCCCCTTCCAGGTCAGCCTGATGCTCAAAACTCGGTCCGGCGCAGCGCGCCCCGCAAGCTCCAGAGTGACGCTCGGCCACCGCAGCAACCGGTGGTTCGCCATCCGCCGCTCCCCCATCCAGGGCCGTGGCGCGTTCGCCACCCGGCTCATCTCCCGGGGGACCCGCATCATCGAATACGCGGGAGAGCGTATCTCCCACAAAGAAGCCGATCGACGGTACGACGACGGGAGCATGGCGCGGCACCATACCTGGCTGTTCACGGTGAACAGCCGGGTGGTGGTCGACGCCGCGGTCGGCGGCAACATCTCGCGCTTCATCAATCACTGCTGCGAGCCGAACTGCGAGATCGAGATCGAAAAGGGGCGTATCTACATCGATGCCGACCGCGACATCGAGCCGGGAGAGGAGCTCACCTACGACTACGCCTACGAACGCGAGGAAGGAGACGACGAGGAGTCGGAGAGGCTCTATGTCTGCCGTTGCGGCGCCCGCCGCTGCCGGGGGACCATTCTGGCTCCATGATCCTGACAGAACCGGGGGCATCATGGGAGCCCATCACCGGGAGGAACGCACATGCAGACCCTATTCGCGCTCGCGCTGATTCTCTCTCTCCTGCTCGGCGTCGCCTTTGTCGCCAGCTCGGCCGACGGCCCCGGGGCGGCGGATGTCGATCACGAGAAGATCCGGCAGGATCGCATCAACGTGCTGCTGCCGAAGATCATGAAGGAGCAGAAGGTCGAGGCGTGGCTGACCTTTACCCGCGAGAACACCCCCGACCCCCTGATGCCGGTGCTCGGTGTGGACCATATCGTCGCGCGCGCGGCCTTCCTGTTGTCCCTGAAGGGCGGTATTTTCCGCAAGATCGCCATCGCCGCGTCTTACGATGTCGAACCGATCGAGAAATCGGGCCTCTACGACGAGGTGATCGCCTACCGGTCGGAAGGGGTCAAGCCGCACCTGCGTGAGGCGATCGATGCGCTCGACCCGGCCAGCATCGCCATCAACTATTCGCGCGACGTCACCATCGCCGACGGGCTGACCATGGGCCTGCGCGCCTACCTCGATGAGGCGCTCGGGCCGCACGTGAAGAAGTTCATCTCGTCCGAGCGCCTGGTGGTGTCGCTTTTGGGACGCAAGCTGCCGGAGGAGATCGCGGCGCTGGAGAAGGCGGTCCTCGGCACGCAGCAGGTGATCCGCGAGGCGCTCACCTCGAAGCGGGTCAAAGCGGGCGTGACCACCGAGAACGATCTCAATAACTGGATGATGGCGCGCGCCAGGGAGCTCGGCTTCGACATCGCCTTCACTTCCGTGGTCGTCGGGCCGCAGCGCGGGCATTCCGAACCGACCGACCGCGTGATCGAGCGGGGGGACGTGATCCGCATCGACTGGGGCGCTTCCTACGGCGGGTACTGTGCCGACATCCAGCGCACGGCGTACGTGCTCAGGGAAGGAGAGACCGCCGCTCCCGAGTGGCTGCAAGCGCTCTGGTCGGCGACCCTGGAGGCGAACCGGGCCGCCGTGGCCGCCCTGAAGCCGGGCAATACCGGCAACGACGTCGACCGGGCGGGACGGGGCTCGCTGGTCGGCGCCGGTTATCCCGAGTACCCGCACGGCACCGGGCACGCCATCGGCCTCAAGGTGCACGACGTCGGCCCGATGCTCGGCCCCGACTGGCGGGAACGTTACGGCGATCCGGTGTTCTTCGCCATCGAACCGGGCCAGGTCTTCGCCGTCGAGCCGTTGCTCTACATCCGGCCTGAAGAGATCGACTACGATTTTCACACCGGCCTCGAAGAGGATCTGGTGGTCACCGAGAACGGTGCGCGTTACATCGGCACGCCGCAGACGGATCTGATCCTGATCCGCTGAGCGGCGCGGACTCCGGGCACGATTCTTCCATTCCAGTGTACGGTATCGCCCCCACGTGAGACTCATCAGCGCGCTGGCCGGATCGCCGGCCGCGCATCGGCAACGGGGAAGAGCGTGTCAAATACCGGTTCGAGCAGGCATCGATGGCTGGCCCCGGCTGCCTCAATCGGCCTGCTGATCGTGCTGGCCGGCTGCGAGCCGGGGGTCGCGCCGGGCGGCGTGGCGATGCTCGACCTGTCGCCGTGCCACCTGAAGGGGCTGAGCGAGGTGGTGGAGTGCGGCACCCTCGAGGTGTTCGAGAACCGTGA
>CBDUYA010000217.1:0-5814 GCA_965371335.1 uncultured bacterium
CTTCGCCGGTGACCGACGGTGAGCTGCTGGTGGTGCAGTTCGGCTCGTACGGCACCTACGGTCTCGACCTCGACGGCAAGGTCCTGTGGGAAACGGATCTCGGGGACATGCAGACCCGCCGCGGATTCGGCGAGGGAAGTTCGCCGGTGATCCATGGCGATCGGATCTTCGTCAACTGGGACCACGAAGGCCCATCGTTCCTCGTTGCCCTCGACCGCAAGACAGGGAAGACGATCTGGAAGGTCGATCGCGACGAGGTGACCTCCTGGTCGACGCCGCTCCTGGTGGAGCATGACGGCAAGCAGCAGCTGATCGTCAACGCCACCGGGAGAACGCGGGGCTACGATCCCGGGGATGGCCGGGTGATCTGGGAGGCGGCCGGTATGACCGTCAACACGATCCCCTCGCCGGTGTCGGCCCGGGGGCGCATCTTCGTGATGAGCGGCTTCCGGGGCAACATGCTGCAGGCGATCGACCTGGCCGTGGCGAAGGGAGACATCAGCGCATCGCAGGCAATCGCCTGGAGGCACGATCGCGATACGCCGTACGTTCCCTCGCCGCTCCTGTACGGCGACCGGCTCTACTTTCTTAAGAAGAACAACGGCATTCTGTCGGTGTTCGACGCGAGGAGCGGACAGGCGCACTACGGGCCGGTGCGCCTCGACGGGATCACCGGCATCTATGCCTCACCGGTCGGGGCCGCCGGCCGCGTCTACATCGCCGGGCGCAACGGCGCGACGCTGGTGATCGAGGACGGCGATGAATTCAAGGTGCTGGCGACGAACCTCCTCGATGACTCGTTCAGCGCTTCTCCCGCGATCGCCGGAGATGCGCTCTATCTGCGCGGTCGCAAAAACCTCTACTGCATCGCCGAGTGACCGCTCAGTGCGCCTGGTCGCTCACGACCTCGCCTTCAATGACGACACCGGTGCAATGCGAGGTGTATTCGAACGGGTCGCCGTCGTAGAGCGCCAGGTCGCCATCCTTGCCGATCTCGAGTGAGCCGAGCCGATCTTCGACGCCGAGGATCCTCGCGGCGTCGATGGTGATGGTCGCCAGCGCCCGGTCGAAGGCGAGGCCGTGCGCCGCCGCCACCGCCGCCTCGAACAGCACGACGCGGGTTTTGGGGACGTACGCCTCGTAGCCGCTCTGCAGGGCGACCGGGATGCCCGCCTCGACCAGCCTTGCCGCCGTTGCCATGCTGAGGTTTTCCGCCTCTCCGAAGGCCCGCGCCATGGTCGGGTGGAGGATGACCGGCACCCCGGCCGCGCGGATCGCATCAACCAGAAGATAACTTTCGGCGGCGCCGTCGAGCACCATCGTGATGTCGAATTCGGCCTTGAGGCGCAGTGCGGCTTTCAGATCCTGGTGCCTCTGGGCGGTGAGCAGGAGCGGCATCTCGCCCTGCAGGACACGGCCGAGAACCTCCAGCCGCAGATCGCGCGCTGGTTTCTTGTCGTCTTCGGCCTCCTGCAGGGATGAGAGATACTCGCCCGCCCGGATCAGCTCGGCGCGCAGCAACGCCACCGCCTTGGAGCGCGACCCGGGCGCCTTGCTGCGATCGGGTCCGCCGCGAAGACGGCGCCGGGGTCCGCTGGTCGCCCCCTCTCCGAGGGTGGCGGCCACCATGGCGACCGGCTCGACCACCGCGCGGTCGACATCCTCGCCGCGCGTCTTGACGATCATCGTCTGGCCCGACACCAGCCAGCCGGGCGCGTGCCCGGTATGCAGTGTCGTGACACCGAACTGTCGCACCCACTCGACCAGTCGATCGCGGCCGTTGTAGGCATCGATGGCGCGCAGCTCCGGCTGGATTGGCGCCGACAGCTCCATCTGATCCTGGTCCTGCGACTGGTTCAGGTAGCCGGCGATGCCGACGACGGAGCGGGCGTCGATCAGCCCGGGGGTGACGACCTTCGCCTCGAGGATCGTCATGCCGTCGGGGATCGTCGTGCTGCCGGCCGGGCCGACCGCGGCGATCTTGCCGCCGATGACGACCACGACGCCATCCTCGATCGGCTCGCCGGCCATGGTGTGGACCGTTTCGCCGCGCACGGCGAGGTCGGACGATGCGAGCGCGGTTGCGTTGGCGCCGAGCACGATGAGGACCGCGATGACGAGCGCTGCACGACTCGTGCGACCGGCGCTCATCGGCGTGCCTCCCCGGGGAGGAAGCAGTCGAGATGAAGCTGGCGCGGGCTGCCGGCGCCGTACCCGCCGTCGGCGATCAGGCGGTCGCCCTCCTTATCGAGGTCGAACACCTTCTCTCCTTCGACCCAGGTCTGGAGCACCCGCGTGTAAACGCTCAGCGGGTCGCCCGACAGAACGATGAAGTCGGCATCCTTGCCGGGCTCGAGCGAGCCGATCCGGCTGTCCAGATCGAGCATTTCGGCTGCCGCCAGCGTCAGCGATTCGAGACCGGCCCGGCGCGACATGCCGGCGCGCACGCCGAAGGCGGCGGAGCGCAGGAACAGCCGCGAATCGTTGATGAAATCGTCGGTGTGGAACGCCACGCGACCGCCCGCTTTCTCGAGGGCGGGGCCGCCGCGCCAGTCGAGGTCGCGGGCCTCCAGCTTGCCGCCGGGGCTGTCGACCAGGATGAGTGAGCTCGGCACCCCGGCGGCGGCGATCCGCCCGGCAATCTTCGCGGCATCGCTCACGTGATGGAGCACGACGCGGAAGCCGAATTCATCGCGCAGGCGGAGCACCGTCAGGACGTCATCGTGGCGGTGGGTGTGATGGTGGACGATGCGCCGTCCCTCCAGGACCTCCACCAGCGCCTCCATGCCGAGGTCGCGGTCCGGCTTCTTCTCCGGATCATCCGCGGCCGCAGCAAGCTTGTCGCGATACTCCTGCGCCTTGATGAACGCCGCCCGCACCAGGGCGGACGACTTGGCGCGGCTGCCGGGGAACGGCGGCTGCGCCCGCGAGTTCGTCCCGTTCGCCATCTTCATGCCGCCGGCGATCCAGCCGTCCTCGGCGCGGATGAGGAGATCGTCGATGGTCTCTCCCGCGCGCAGCTTCAGGTAGATCGTCTGGCCGCTCATCAGCATGCCCGATCCGGACATGATGTTAGCGGTCGTGATACCGCCCGCGCGGGCGCGCTGCAGGCTGGCGTCCCGGACGTTGACCGAATCGAGGACGCGCAGCTCCGGCTGGATCGGCGCCGAACGCTCCCCAAGGTCAACATCGCCGATGTGACTGTGGGTATCGACCAGGCCTGGGAAGATCACGGTGCCTGCCCTGTCGATCACCTTGGCATCGGGGGGGATGGCGATTTCGCCCCGCCGCCCGAGGGCGATGATCCGTCCGGCCCGCACGATGAGGACGCCGTCTTCGATCGCATCCCCGGCGACCGGGATGAGGCGGGCGCCGACGAACGCCATCGTCCGCCCCTCAGCGGCAGCCGTCACCGTGATGCTGAGCACGACGACGACCGCAATGATCCAGAGTGATGTCTTTTTCATGGCCTCCCTGCCGGACGGGCGGTTGATTTAAGCGGACAATATCCTACATTATCACCCGGGGGGAAGTCCCGGCGGGGATCTCGAGCTGTTGCCCCGGATCGACTGGGCTCCATCACCTGCGTGCACCAGGCGGGTGTTATGATGGCGCCGGGGACAGACTGGTGAACGCAAATGCAGCTCCGGTTCCGTCTGATATTCAGCCTGCTGATCGTTATCGTTGCCGTGACGAGCGGCGGCGCCGCCTCGCCCCCGGGGCCGGACTCGACCACTCGGCTCATATTCTCGAGCGATCTCGATCAGGCCCTCGAGGAGAGCCGCAACGATGGACGGCCGCTGTTCGTTATTTTCGTGGCGGCCTGGTGTCCGGTCTGCGCCGACATGAAGAGAGAGGCGCTCATCGATCCGTCCGTCACGGCCTACGCGGACCAGTTCCGCTGGGTCATGGTCGATATCGATCGGGGTCTGTCGATCGCGCGCCGCCACGAGGTCGACGCGGTCCCGATGTCGATGCTCTTCGATTTCGCGGGCAACGAGAGGCGGCGGCTCGTGGGAGAGCGGACGGCGGAGGAACTGCGCGCCGAACTCGCCGCCTTCCTGGCGGACGAACCGGCGCCGGAAGCACCTGCGGCGGCCGCTCCCGGCGCCGCGGAACCGCGCCGCTCTGACCTGATCTGGTCGCCGAAAGGGTACCGCGGAGCGTCGATCTGCTTTTCCCACGTCGGCTACGGCCCCCTCAATCTCTATTCGCAATCACCATTCCAGGCGCTGCGCCTCGTGATCCGCCCGCGCACCCCTTCGACGCTCGGCAAGGGACAGGACGAGTTTCGCGCCACGGCGACCTGGGTGAATATCTGGGCGAACGGGCAGGACAAAGCGGAGGACAGCTTCCTCCTCGACTACGAGATGCTCCAGACCGTGCTGGCCTTCGCGCACGGGATCACCGACACGGTCCAGATCGAGGTCGAGGCGCAGCAGCGGGATCGATTCGGCGGAGCGATGGATGGATTAGTGCAGGAGTTCCACGATCTCTTCGGGATCGACCAGAACGGGCGCGACGAGGTCCCGCGCAACCAGTTCACCATCGATCTCAACCCGCGGGGCGGGCCGGGCATCAGTCTGGACAGCAGCGACCGGGGAACGTTCACCCGCAGCGTGCAGGTCACCATACAGCACAACGTCACCTGCGGCACGGCGAAAGCGCCCGCCTTCTCCTATTCGGTGACGTCGCGGATCGAGACCGCCGACGCCGGCGATCTGGGCGGTGGCGGCGATGTCGACTTCGGCGCTTCGATCGCCCTCTCCCGCCGGGTGAAGCGCTTCTATTTCTACGGCACGTTCGGCTACGCCTGGTTCGGCCGCGACGAGTTCCGCGGCCTTGAGCTGGAGCAGACGCAGTACACCGTGATGGCGGCCGTGGAGTGGCGGTTCAAGGCGGAACAATCCCTGCTTCTTCAGTACCTTCTCACGGAGGGGGTGGCCAGCGACTTCGGGGAGTTCTCCAAGGAGTCGCATGAAATCACCCTTGGGTGGAAATGGGAGGCCTGGCCGAACACCGTGATCGAGGCCGGCCTCGTCGAGAACATCATCTCGTTCGACAACAGTCCCGATTTCGGCTTCCACTTTGGCTTCACCCGGCGTTTCTGAGCGGGATGGCCGGCCTGCATCCGGCTCAACGGCTGGCGTCTCTGTCAGGAGAGGAGAAATTGCGATGCCCCGCGTGGCGGCCACCGCCCTCGCTGTAATCATCTTGGTGACGGCTTCGACGCCCGGGTTCGCCGGCTCGCCGGCCGCTGCGGTGATCGAAGCGATCGATGCCCGCTTCGACGACAACCGTCGGATCGCCCTCGCCATCTGGGAATACGCCGAGCTCGGCTACCTCGAGGAGAAGAGCAGCGCCCTGTTACAGAAGACGTTGCGCGATGAGGGATTCCGGGTTGAGCCGGGGGTCGCCGGCATTCCGACCGCGTACCTCGCCGAGGCGGGGCAGGGCGGCCCGGTGATCGCCCTGCTGTCGGAGTTCGATGCGCTCCCCGGCATCACCCAGACCGCCGCCCCGGAACGCCAGGAGATTCCGGGCAAGGCGGGCGGCCACGCCTGCGGCCACCACCTGCTCGGCACCGCGTCGCTCGGCGCGGCGATCGCCGTCAAGGAGTGGCTCGCGGAGAACGATTTCGCCGGTCGCGTGCGCCTCTACGGGACTCCGGCCGAGGAGGGGGGATCGGGGAAGGTCTACATGGTGCGGGCCGGCCTGTTCGACGACGTTGATGCGGTCCTCACCTGGCATCCGTCGGACGTCAACCGGGCCGGGGCGAAGGGAAGCCTGGCCAACCGATCGGCGAAGTTCCGC
>CBDUYA010000218.1:0-5795 GCA_965371335.1 uncultured bacterium
CAGGTCGCCAGCCCCTTGCGCCCGTTGAGTCGTTCGAACACGGCATTGAGGTCAGGGCCCAGCTTGCCTCCCGCCAGAACGCCGATGCCGTTCACCGAGTGGCAGGAAACACAGGGGGCGCCGCCGCCGCTCAGCCGCTGCAGGCCGAGAAAAATGTGGCGGCCGAGGTCGATGTCCTGGGCGGTGAACGGCCGGTCGCTCACCTGGATGCCGGCGAACTGCGATTTCTCCAGTTGCGATTCGGCCTCGATCAGGTCGAGCAGGTTCATGGCGCGGTCGAGTGTCATTCCGGGCACGGTCGGCATCAGCACGCCGCGCGCCTCGTTCTTCAGCTTGAGGGCGTAGGCGTCGCCGCTGTCGAGGACCAGCCTTGGATCGACGATAAAGCGGGCGAGCCACGCCCGGTCCTTGTGTTCCTCGACGCCCTGGAGGTCGGGTCCGACCAGACGTCCGCCGCCGATGGTGTGGCAGCTCGTGCAGTTGATGCGGAAGTCTTCCACCCGGTCCTGGGCGAACGCCTGCGTCGAGGCGCCCCCCGCGGCGAGCAGAGCGATCAGCAGGATGGCTCGAAGTTTCATGTGCTAACCCCTCAGATTCGGTACAGCCCGGCTGTCCTGCATTGAAAGATTCGTGCCAGCCGGCCGGTTGCGGGGACGCGCCGCCTCGGTTGGCGGAATCGGCTGTGCGCAGGGGTGTTACGCCTTCACGCCGGGGGAGCGGCCGCACCCGTGGCGCGGCCGGGTGCATAGCGCGCGTGGCACCCGGGAGGGGGAATCGCGCGGAAGCGCCGGTGCAGGGCGGACTTGGAGGCGCATACGCCGCTATGCGGCGGATGACGGCCCGGGACGCAGTTGCGATGCGGGGCGGCGGGTTGCGGCGCCGGTCGCCGTGTATCGTGGAGCAGCACGGCGGGAGTTCGGGTATCAGGAACCGAATTGATCGCGCTCGAGGCCGAGGGAGCGCATGATGCGCTGGAACGCCGCCCGGGTGAGACCGCACTTCTCGGCGGCGCGGGTGACGTTTCCCTCGGTTCGCATCAGCGCCCGCTCGATGAAGCGGCGCTGGAAGATCTTCAAAGCTTCCTGCTTTCCTTCATCGTAGGAGATGGTCTCGAGCCCCGGCGCGCCCCATGGTCCGGCGTCGTCACCGAGGGCAAGCTGACCCGCGAGGATCTCGCTGCCGCGCGACAGTACCAGGGCGCGCTGGATGCAGTTCTCCAGCTCGCGGACGTTTCCCCTCCAGGGGTGGCGCTTCAGCTCATCCATCGCGCCGCTCGACAGGCCGGGGCAGCGTCCGTCACGCGCCGCAATCTGCGCCACGTACTTGGCAAGGAAGTGGGTGGCGAGCGGAACGATGTCCCCCGGGCGCTCCCGCAGGGGAGGGAGGTCGATGGTGACGACGCGCAGCCGGTAATAGAGGTCCTCGCGGAACTCGCCCCGTTCGATCCGCTCGAGCAGATCGCGGCTGGTGGCGGCGATGAGCCGGAAATCGACCGGCACCGCCACCGCCGTGCCGAGCGGGATGACGGTCTTCTCCTGCAGCACCCGCAGCAGCTTTCCCTGGAAGGCGGGCGACATGAGGGCGATCTCGTCGAGGAACACCGTCCCGCCCCGCGCCTGGGCGAAGATCCCCTCGTGGTTGCGATCGGCGCCGGTGAAGGCGCCCCGCCGGTGGCCGAACAGCTCCGATTCGAGCAGCGTGTCGGGAAGCGCGGCGGAGTTGACCGCCAGGAACGGCGCATCGCGGCTGTTGCTCTGGGCGTGGATGGCGCGGGCGATCATCTCCTTGCCGGTCCCGCTCTCCCCCTGGATCAGCACCGACATCGAGGTCGGCGCCACCTGGCCGACCAGGTCGAGCACCGCTTTCATGCGCGGGTCTTCCGCGATGATCGCCGGCGCCCCGCCGGTCGACGGTCCCTCGAGGCTCTGCACCTTTTCGCGGATCAGCCCCTCCTGGCCGTAGCGGACCACCGTTTCCAGGACCTCGTCGTTGTCGAACGGCTTGGTGATGAAGTGGGCGGCGCCGCAGCGCATCGCCTCGACGGCAAGCTCGATCGTGCCGAACCCGGTGATCAGCACGGTGCGGGTGGCGGGGAACCTCCGGCCGATCCGTGAGATCAGCTCGACGCCCGACATCCCGTCCATGGTGACGTCCGACAGAACGAGGTGGGGAACCCACGTTGCGAGGATCTCCAGCGCCTGCTCGCCGCTCGCCGCGTCGCGGACCTCGGCATCGAGCGATTCGGCGAGGAGCCGCAGGCCGAGCCGGACGTCGTCCTCGTCATCGACCACCATGACGCGCAGCTCGCCCGGCTTCCAGAGCGGCTCCGGAGCTGGGGAGACGGTCATGAGCGGTTCCCGGCGTCGTCGGGAACGCCGGCGAGACGCGTGTCATCTTGAGTCCGGGCCGGCTTCGCAACCGGCGCCTGGTCGCGGCGTGGCGCGGTCTTCGCTGCCGGTGCCGCGGAGGTGCGGCGGCGGGGGACGACGATCTCGAACACGGTCCGGCCCGGTACGGATTCCGCCAGCGACAGGCTGCCTCCCTGCGCATCGACGATACGACGCGAGGTCGACAGGCCGAGGCCGGTGCCGTCGCCCGGCGGCTTGGTGGTGAAGAACGGCTCGAAGATATGCTCGCGCACCTCGGCGGCGATGCCGGGGCCGTTGTCGCGCACGATGATCGCCACCTGGTCGTCCCAGGCCGCCGTCTCGTTCACGACCGCGGCGTCCTGGCGGCCTTCCAGTGCCTGGATCGAGTTCATCACCAGGTTGACGGTCGCCTGGCGCAGCTGCAGCTCGTCGCCGAACGCCAGCGGGTTCTCCGCCTGAGTCCCGGCCCGCACGGTGACGCCCGCCCGCTGGGCCACCGGCTCGAGCAGCTGGCGGACGTCGATGACCAGCTGGCGCACGTCGAACTCGTTGTACTCGGAGGTCGAGGTGGTCGCCATGTCGAGGAGACTGCGGATGGTCGTCTTGCAGCTCTCGGTGTTGCGGTGGATCACCTCGGCGTGGGAACGCAGCTTGCCGTCCGAGTCGAGTCCCTTCAGGAGCATCTGGCTGAACATCGAGATCGCCGCCAGCGGATTGTTCAGCTCGTGGGCCATCACCGCGGCGATCTCCCCAAGGACCGAGAGCCGTTCCTGGTGCGCCTCCTTTTTCGCCTGCCGGACCCGGTCAGTGACGTCGCGGCTGACGAACACCTTGCCGGCGAACGCCTCGCCGGGGCCGGGGAGGACCGCGCCGTTGATCTCGTAGACGCGCGAGCCGACGGCGATGACACACGCCTGCACGTCGTTGCGGAAGTCGGAGATGCAGTGCATGCAGTCGATCACGCCCCCTTCCTGGTTGCGGCACTGGAGGCGCGAGCTGGCCTCGGTGATGTTCGCCAGCGCCTTGAGCACCGGTTTGGCCGCCGCGTTGGAGAGGGTGACCTGGCCGCTCGAATCGAGGATGAAGAGACCGTCCTCCATGGCGCGGATGACGGTGTTCAGGCGGTCGCGCTCGAAGCGGATGTCGGCCTCACGCCGCTCCAGCACTTCGGCTGTCTGCTGCAGCTTGTAGGTGCGCTCCTCGATGGCGGCCGCCATAAAGTTGAAGCTGCCGGCGAGATCGCCGACCTCGTCCTGCGAGTTGCACTCGACGCGGGCGGAGAAGTCCCCCTCGGCCATGCGCCGCGCCGCGTCCCGCAGCGCCGACAGCGGCTTGAGCAGGAACTGCCGCGGGAAGAAGAGCAGGCAGATGGTCAGCACGACCAGCGCCCCGCCGACGTAAAGGAATTTCCAGACCAGGTCGTTGATCGGGACGGTGAGCACCCCCCGATCGACCGCCAGGTCGAGCTTCCAGCCGGTCCGCGCAATCGTGCTGCTGAACCGGATCCGCTCGTCGTCCTCGTCGAGTCCGTCCGCAGAGGGGACGGCAGCGGCGACGCGGTTGCCGGCGCCCGGCACCAGAACGAGGGCATGGCCGCCGGGGCTGCTGAGCCGGGCGGTGAGCCCATGCGCTCCGGGAAACGCCAGGGCCTCCTGCAGCCTGCCCGACCAGATATCGGCCCGGACGACGATCTGCAGGAAGCCGAGACGATCGCCCCCATGGAGACTGCTCACCGCCGTCGTCAGGACGAAGGTCGGAAACGGATACTCGCACCCCGGGCCGGTGAGCGCCCCCACCCGGAATGAGTCCCGATCCAGCGACCCGGGCGGCGTGACCCCGGAGGAATAAACGCTCAGGACCGGTTCTCCGGTTGCATCGAGCAGGCGCGCATCGACGAATTCCTCGACCAGCGGGAGCTTGTTCACCCGCAGGTGGCGGATGAGCTCTTCGCTTTCCGCGGCGCTCGCTCTTCTGTCGTGCGCAGGAGAGCTGACTGTCAGCCGCTCCAGCTCGAGCCGAATGAAGCCGTCCGAGGCGAAGTCCTCGACCCGGCGGCCGAGCAACTCGATCGACTTGTCGACAATCAGATTGAGCGAGGTGGCCCGCTCGTTCAGGCGGAGATGGATCTGGCTGCTGAGCGATTCACGGGCGGTGATGGTGACCACATAGCCGCCCAGGCCGAACGCCACCAGACAGAGGAAGGCGAAGGTCAACGGCAGCTTGTAACGGACCGGAACCCAGGACAGCGGATCGCGCATGAATCACCAATGTGGGAACGCCCGCCCGGGGGCTCTCCAGCATCTTCGAATCCTTGATTCTAAACCAGTTCCCGGGGATGGCGCCACACATTGGACATGCCGGCCGGATCGGCTGCCTCCGGCCCCTCCCGGGCCCGATTGAGGCGGCGGGCAGGACAATATCCGCTAGAATGCCCTGCTTGGGGAGGGGAGACACCATGGAGCAGGAGACGCTGTTCAGCGAGACGGTCGGCGTGCTCGCCGTGATCATAATGATCCCGGTTTTCTTCGTCTGGCTGGAGAGGAAGACGAAGTGGAAGGTATTCAACTTCCTGCCGGCGATCATCTGGATCTTCCTGACGCCGATCTTCCTGAGTAATCTCGACGTCATTCCCCGCGCTACTCCAATCTACAGCAGCTTCAAATCGTGGGCGGTGCCGATGGTCATTGTCCTCATGCTGCTCGGCATCAACATCCGCGAATCGCTCAAGGTCGCCTGGCGCGGCGTCGGGGTGCTGGTGCTGGGGGCTGTCGGCATCGTGGTTGGCGCCGGCATCGCCTTTTATATGTTCCGGAGCGGCCTGGCGCCGGATGCCTGGTCCGGGTTCGGGGCACTGGCCGGTAGCTGGATCGGCGGCACCGGCAACCTGGCGGCGGTGGCGGAGGGCCTGGAGACACCGGCCGAGATGGTCGGCATCGTGGTCATCGTCGACAACTTCGTTTACCTCCCCTACTTCCCTCTGATTATCGGGTGCAAGCGCTGGGCCGCTCAGTTCAACCGCTTCAGCCGGGTCTCCGAAGAGCAGATGCAGCACATCGCCGCGAGCGCCGGCAAGGTATCGAAGCGAACCAGCGAGGTGCACTTCCGCGATCTGCTGACTCTGCTGGGGTGGGGTTTCACGGCGATCCTTGCCGCCAAGACACTCGCCTCGATCATGCCCGCGATCCCGCCGGTGCTGACTGAGAAGACCTGGGCGATGCTGTTGGTCACGACGTTCGGCATCATCCTTTCGGCCTCGCCGCTGAGAAAGGTGGCGGGGAGCGAACAGCTCGCCATGACGTTGATCTACATCTATATGACGATGCTCGGCGCGTCGGCCGATCTGCGCAATCTCGGTGGCGCCGTCTGGTTTCTCGCCGCCGGGGTCATCTGCATCAGCAACCAAACAGAGCTTCTTCCAGGCAAAAA
>CBDUYA010000219.1:0-5786 GCA_965371335.1 uncultured bacterium
CCCGGGAATTGCGCCCCGGCCGGCGGTCGCGGAAAATCTTGCGCACCGGGAGGGCTCCGAACCTGATATCCTATGATTGGGAACGGTAAATGATTGCACGGACGCCACTCAAGAATCTTGTCAGTCAACTCGATCGGATCCCGGCCGTTCGCAAGGCGGATCTGACGCTTGGCGACTGCCTGATCGTCGATACCCGGAATTCCCGTTATCGTATCGTCAGCCTGGGGAACGGCCGGTTCCGGGTCTCCGGCGGCTGGTTCGAGCGGGCCGGCATCGCCGCCACCACCACCGGCATCAACGGCTGCACCTTCGGAGGCACCGTGATCCATGCCGGCCTGGCCGCCGGCCGCGGCCTTTTTCTCGAGTTCGACAACAACGTCCGCACCACCCGCATCCGGCGCTTCCGCATCATCCAGCCGGATCACCCGGATGTTGTCCACTGACGCTCAACCCTCCCGGCCACAGGGGCGCAGGAGAGATTGATTGGTCGATCAAGCGAAGCTGAAGATGCTCGACGAGAGCCTGCGGCGCTGTGACTGCCGGGAGGGGTTCCTCGATCTATTCTACGAAATCTTCCTCGCCTCGTCCCCCAAGGTGCGGGAGAAGTTCGCGAAGACCGACTTTGACCGCCAGAAGCGCGCCCTGCGCGCCTCCCTCCACATGATGCTGCTGGCCGCCGAAGATGAAGAATCGGGCCCGGAACGCTACCTGAGCGATCTCGCCCGGCTGCATAGCAAGCGGATGCTCGATGTCGGAGCCGAGCTTTACGATCTCTGGCTCGACAGCCTGATCCGGACGGCCAGGGAGTGCGACCCGCAGTTCACCCCCGAGATCGAGACGGCGTGGGAGGAGGTCATGATGATCGGCGTCCGCTACATACTGTCGCACTACAACGACAACCCGCAGAGCGACGCCTGACGCGGCCGGGCTATTGGTCGCGGCGCTGCGCCCCGATCCACCTCAGCTCAGAACGGCGACCGCCTCCATCTCGCACAGCCACTCCGGCCGGCAGACCTCGGCCACGCAGAGGGTGTTGGGAACACGCTCGGGGAATCCCCGGCGGCGGCAGACCTCGCGGAACGGCTGCATGAATTCCGGACGCTTCAGGTAGGTGATCGCCGAGACGAGGTCGTCGACCGTCGCTCCCTGGCCCTGCAACAACTGCTCGACGTTGAGGAGCATCCGGTTGACCTGCCCCTCGATGTCGCCAACGTGCACCACGCCACCCTTCTCGTCGATGCTCGCCGTCCCCGAGATGTAGACGACGCTCCGGTCCTCGAGCGTGACCCGCATGCCGCGCGCGAAGCTGGAGCCATACTCGGTCGCCTCGTTCATGCCGGGCGTATGGATCGGCCTGGCCCGCGAGCAGCCGCCCCCCGGCACCGCGCGCAGATCGAGAGCGCATTGGCGATCGGACGGATGGATGCCCCCCTGGATGCCGGTACTGGCCGGGGGCGGGCCGATCCCCCGCGCCGCGAAGAACTCGTTGCGCGCCCGGTTGAGCGCGTCATAGTCCTTCTCCATCTCCGCGACGTAGATCCAGGTACGCACCACGTCCTTGAACGACATCCCTTCACGCCGCAGACACGCCTCGGCCCGGCGGAACATGGCGGCCGCCTGCTCCGGGAAGCCCATGCCGTCACCCGGCCAGCCGCCGGTGACATTGCCGAGATAGAGCGAGCGGACCCCGCCGATCTCGACGATCTTGCCGGAGACCCGGGCCGGCGGTTCCGCGATGGCACTCGTCCTGCGGACGAACCCCTTGCGAACCTGCGTGGCGCTCGCCTGGATTTCGCACAACTGACCCGGGTCGGCGGGCGGCTGTTGTACGTAGCTGACGGCCGGGAACGAGCCGTCGAATCCCGGATCGGCCTGGTAGAACTCCCGGCGGACCTGCTGCACCTCGGAGATCTGCGACTCGATGTCGCTCAGAAAGACCTTCTCGCACACCAGATCGCCGGGAGAAGCCCCCTGCGCATTGAGAGTCGCGAACAGCCTCCGGTAGGCGCCCTTCGCCTGCTCCGTGAAGCATGGAAGCGGCCACCCGGGGCGAGCGCAGATAGTGAACTCGATCGACGAGTGGTGCACCGTGCGCGTCACCTGGATGGGGCTGACCCAGTCTCCTTCGGGAATGGGCGCCAGCGCCGTGGTCCGGGAAGCGGGAGGTTTCGTGCTGGTGACAGCCATGATCTCTCTCCTATCGTCCAGTCGAGTCATCGCCGGTGCGTCCGGCCACCGGCGTTCCTCTGCGCGCAGTCGCGAGCGCCGGCATCATGTCCCTGCCGCCCTGGTCATTGAAGCGCACTTCGCCGGTCACGCCGGCGAAGGAGAGCCCGGTCAGGGCGGCGGCGAGCCGACCGCCGCTCCGGGTCCCTGCGGCGCGCATCGCCTCGATGAGAGCCGTCGCGGCATCATGGCCGTACAGCGCCGGCAGCGTCGGCGCCACGCCATGCGCCTTCCGGTATTGCCGATCGAACCCGAAGCGCCCCGCCGCGACCCCGGCCGGCGTGATCAGGGCGATCGCCTCTCCCGCTATGTCCGTCGCCTCGAGGAACCCCGGGTGCGCCAGGGCGAGCGGGCCGAACAGCGGCGGCACCCTGCCCGCCGAGCGCAGCGCCGCGACGACCGCAGCCGCCGATTCCGCTTCGGCGAACAGAACGACGGCATCGATGTCGCCGGTGGCGATTCGCTCCCGCAACAACTGCAGGGCGCCCGGGGATTCGGCGGTGAACTCCTCGACCGCTCCGGCCGGAGCGACGCGCCGGAACGCCGCCGCGGCCGAACGGCTATCGAACCGACCGTCGACCCAGACGGCGACCCGCTGCAGATCGCGCCTGACGAAGATCTCCCGTGCCAGGACCACCGCCTGCTGCCGATCGTCCGGCACCATGCGGAAGAACCACGGCACCCGGATGCGGGTCAGCGTCGCCTCGCTCGCCCACGGGGTAACGAAGACGGCCGCCCCCCGGGCGCGGGTGATGACCTGCTCCGCCAGATGGGCGGCGGGGCCGTCGAGGGCGCCGATGACTCCCACCGCCCCCTCGTCGTATATCAGCCGCACGAGCTCGCCGCTCGCTCCTTCCCAGAGACGGTCCGAGGCGGCGGTGACGATTCGGATCGGCCGTCCGTCGATACCGCCCGCTTCGTTCGCGCGGCGCACGGCGATGGCGGCGCCCCGCGATACGTCGACTCCGATCGACGCGGCGGAGCCCTGTTCAGGCAGGAACAGCCCGAGGGTGGCCGGCAGCGAGGAGGCACCCCGCTCCGCTACCACAGCGTCCCGCTCCGGCGCAACAGCATCGTGCTCCCCCGCCGTGGCGGCAGCACACGCCAGCAACATGGCGGCGAGGGACACGAGATGCCTCCAGCACCTCACATCATTCTCCCGACCACTTTGGCGATGGCCCGCACCTCCCGCATCATCTGCTTGAAGTCGCCGGGCCGCAGCGACTGCTCGCCGTCGCACAGCGCCTCGTCCGGCTGCGGGTGCACTTCGACGATCAGGCCATCGGCGCCGGCGGCGATCGCCGCCCGCGCCAGATGCGGCACGAGCCAGCGTTTGCCCGTTCCGTGGCTCGGATCGACGATCACCGGCAGGTGGGTCTCATGCTTCAGCAGCGGCACGGCGTTGAGATCGAGCGTGTTGCGCGTCGCCGTCTCGAAGGTGCGAATGCCCCGCTCGCAGAGGATGATCTGCGAATTCCCCCGGGCGGCGATGCGCTCGGCGGCGAACAGGAATTCCTTGAGAGTGGCGGACATCCCCCGCTTGAGGAGAATTGGCTTGTCGGTGCCGCCGACCTCGTCGAGCAGGGTGAAGTTCTGCATGTTGCGCGAGCCGATCTGGAAGGCGTCGGCATACTCGCCGACCTCTTCGAGGTGCCGCGCGTCCATCAACTCGGTGACGATTCCGAGCCCGGTGACCTCACGCGCCTTGCCGAGGATCACCAGACCGTCCTTCTTCAGCCCCTGAAACGTGTACGGCGAGCTGCGCGGCTTGTACGCGCCACCGCGCAGCAGGACGGCGCCGGCCGCCTTGACGGCGCGGGCGGTGGTGACCACCTGGTCTTCGTTCTCCACGGCGCAGGGACCGGCGATCACGATAATGCGCTGACCGCCGACCTCCACGCCGCGGACGCGGACGATCGTACCGTCGGGCACGGCGTCACGCACCGTCAGTCGATTCGACGTCGAATGCTGTTGGTCGTTTGGCGTGACTGCTCCCATCAGTGTTCCCCTTCCCCGGCGATCTGGACCGGCCATACCGGTGCGGCAAAGTACCGGAAGCGTCCCTTCCGAACCTCCGCCAGCCACGGCGGCCGGATGTTGTTCATGTTGGTGTCAAAGCGAATCTCCCCCGTAACACCGTGGTGCGTCCGCACGGCGAACAGGGCATCGCGAATTCGCGCCCGGTTCAGGCCGGCGGCCCGCACCGCTTCGATGAGAAGCGTCATGCCGTCGTAAGCATGCGCCGCGAAGGAATCCGGCGCCTCGCCCCAGCGCTGCCGGTAGCGGGCCTGAAAATCGTCCCACAGGGGGTCGCCGCGGTCGGGATTCATGGTCGCCACGACGACCACCCCTTCCGCCGCGCTCCCCGCCGTTTCGAGAAAGATCTCGTTCGCCATGCGGGTGAAACCGAAGATCGGCAGCTCGATCCCGCTCTCCCGCGCCTGGCGCACAATGCGCCCCGCCTCGAGAGGATTGCCCCACACCACGAGAACGTCCGGCGCCATGTCGCGGATGCGCGCCAACTGCCGGCGGAAATCGACATCACCGTTCTCGAAGCGCAGCTCGATCACCACCGGATGTCCCAGCCGGCGGGCTCCCTGCACGAACTCGCCGACACCAACGCGGCCGTCCCGGTCGTTGACCCGCAACAGCGCCGGCCGCTCGAGGCCGCGCGCCAGGAGCATCTCGGCGAGCAGCGCGTAGCCGTTTTGGCGATCGTCGTTGATGCAGCGCACCAGCCAGGGGATTGAATGCTCCACCAGGGTCGGGTCGGTCGACCCGGCGTTCAGCACCGGGATCTCGGTCTTGATCGAGGTGCGGGAGAGAACGTGATTATGATTGCTGTCGATGCTCGACAGGATCCCCCACACCCGGTCGTCCTCGACGAACTGCACCATCTCGTTGCTCGTCTGACCCCACAGCACCATGTCGGTGCGCGGCACGAGGCGAAACGGAAGACCGTTGAAACCGCCGATGACGTTCGCCTCCTCGACCGCCAGCGTGGCGCCGCGCAGCATGCGGCGGCCGAAGAGCTCCTTGGGATCCGAGTACGGCTGCGCGCCCGCGGTCGGCGACTCGAGATCGGCGAGCGGACCGATGAAACCGAGCCGGACTTCCTCCAGGTTGCGCGGAGCTTTCAGCTCGCGCCCGGGGCCGCGGAATGATGCGCGCTCAGTAAAGAACTCCTTGTATGGCCGGTGATCGTTGTAGGGGAGGAGCGCTGCCGGAGTCCTCGCGTAGGCGAAACGCTCTTCCTCTCGCGGCGTGGCGGCCGCGCGTCTTTCCGCGGCGGCGTCCGGCCTCGCCTCGCGCAGCATCGCCGGCGTCACTCCCGCAAGCACACCCGGGATCCCGCGGCTCACGCCCTCTCCGGTCGCCAGCCACACCTCGTCGCCGCGCATGTCGACCCCGAGGACGTAGTTGTGGGCGGGAGCGGTCGGGGTGGTGCGGCGCGCCACCTGCTCGCCGCCGCGGTAGAAGACGACCTCTCCCCGCCCCTTCTCGTCGCGCCGGTAGGTGACGCAGTCGTCGCCGTCGAGAACGCTCAGCCCGTCATCGGT
>CBDUYA010000220.1:0-5785 GCA_965371335.1 uncultured bacterium
AGATGGGGCATTTTCGCTCCGGCGCTGGCCCGTCGAACCATTATGCTCTGGATTCTCTGGTTCACGATGGCCTTCTCCTACTACGGCATCTTCGTCTGGCTGCCGACGCTGCTGGTCGATCAGGGACACGGGACGGCGAAGTCGTTCCAGTTCACTCTGTATATCACTCTCGCGCAGGTGCCAGGCTACTTCACTGCCGCCTACCTGGTGGAAAAGCTCGGCCGCAAGGCAACCCTCGGCTCGTTCATGCTGCTGTGCGCCATCTCGAGCTATTTCTTCGGCGGATCCGAATCGGCCGGACAGATTCTTCTGTGGGGCTGCATGGTGTCGTTCTTCAACCTCGGGGCGTGGGGCGTCACCTATGGCTATACTCCCGAACTCTACCCAACTCATCTGCGTGGCTCCGGGACCGGATCGGCAGCCGCTTTTGGCCGGATCGGTGCTTTTCTCGCACCGGCCGTCGTCGGCTGGATGATCGCCGGCGCCGGCGGGGGGTTTGGTTCCATCTTCACCCTGTTCGCCGGCGTCCTGGTGATCGGCGCCCTGGCGGTCCTGCTGCTCGGCGAGGAGACGCAGGGGCGCACCCTCGAGCAGATTTCGGGCTGAGATGATGATGGATCACCGACAGGCGATCTCTTATCTCGACTCTCTCGCCTCGCACGGCATCCGCCCCGGGCTCGCTCGGATCCGCGCGCTCCTGGCGCATCTCGGCAATCCGCAGGACGATTTCCGCTCGGTCCTGATCGCCGGGACCAATGGCAAGGGATCGGTCGCCGCCTTCCTCGTATCGATTCTCAGCGAGGCCGGATGCCGGGCCGGGCTGTTCACATCACCCCACCTGATCCGTTTCGAGGAGCGGATCGCTCTCGGACGCGATCCGATTCCTGCGGACGAGCTCGCCATGCTGACCGGGGAGCTGCGGGAGGCGATCGAGTCGGGCCGGCGCGCGGGCGCCGACCCGCCGACCTACTTCGAGGCGAGCACCGCCCTCGCCTTCCTCTACTTCAGCCGGCGGCGGGTCCCCCTGGCGGTTCTCGAGGTCGGCATGGGCGGACGATTCGATTCCACCAACGTGGTCGCTCCGATCGCCTGCGCCATCACCCGCATCGCCATGGATCACACGCGCTGGCTGGGCGAAACGCTCGCCGCGATCGCCTATCAGAAGGCGGGCATCCTCCGGCCGCGTGTGCCGGCGATGATCGCCCGCCAGCCACCTGAGGCCCTGCAGGTGGTGCGTGCCGAGGCGGCGCGGGTGGGCGCTCCGCTGGTGGAGACATCCACCTGCCGTATCGAGGGCGCCGATGCCGCCGGCCTCTTTCCCGATCCTCCCTGCTTCACCCTGGAGACACCGGCGGGATTGCTCCCCGAGCGGCTGCTCCTCTCCCTGCGCGGCGATCACCAGATCGACAACGCGACGCTCGCCACGCTTCTTGCCGAACACCTGGCGGCCGACAGTGCGTTGCCGATCACCGGGCGCGACATCGCCCGTGGCCTGGCCCGCGCCGTCTGGCCGGGGCGCATCGAGATCGTCGACGGTCGCCCCGCGCTCCTCCTCGATGGGGGGCATAACCCTGAAGGGTGCGCCACCCTCGCCTGCTACCTGCGCGACCACCGGCCGGGCGTCCGCAAAGTCATCGTGTTCGGCGCGATGAAGGACAAGCCGGCCGATCTCATGCTGCAGGCGCTCGCGGCGCCCGCCGCGGAGATCGTGCTCACCTCGATCCCGGTCGACCGGGCAGCGGGCATCGTGGAGCTGCAGCAAGCCGCGGCGCGACACGGCCTGCGGGCCATGACGGAGCCGGACACCGGGCAGGCGCTGAGGCGGGCGATGGCGGCGGCGGGCGAGGACGGACTGGTTGTGGTGTGCGGGTCGCTCTACCTGGTCGGCGAGATCAAGAAGATCGTGGCGCGCCGCACCTCACAGCCGTAGCCGCCACGACAGCCCGTAGCGCCGCGAATCGAAGGCGATGTCATACGCGAGCGGGTCGTTGCTCGCCGACCAGAACGCCTCCAGGTGACCGCGCGATCCGAACCTGACTCCGGCCGTTGTCCGCACGCTGCGCACGGTGTTGGAATCCTCGGCCATCAGGCGCGAGGTCGTTCCGGTATCGAAATCGTGGCGGCCGATCATGCCGTGGAACTGCCAGTAGAACGATTCCTGCGGGCTCGCCCCGGACGCCTCGATCGTCAGGCGCTCGGAGTCGTAGCGGATCGGATCGAAGTAGCCGCTGTCCCGATCATCGCGGAAGCGGCGGTACCAGGCATCGAACGCGCCGGAGAATTCGATCCCCTGCAGCGCCGGGCTCCAGCGGATCCCTGCATGCGCGGTCTGGCGGGCGTTGTCGTCCGAATACGATCCAAATTCCGCCTGCCCCGACAGCAGCCACGCCGGGTGAAAGCGGAAGTCGAACAGTAGATCGGCCGTGTCGAGGCGGATGCCCCTGGCGATCAGCTCCGCCGTATCCATCATCGCCTTCCGTTCTCCGCTGGCGACGATGGTGAAGCGAGGCCCGACGTGCCAGCGGATGATTCCGCCGCCGATCAGCACCGTGCGGTGGTCGTCGAGGAGCGTTTCCTGGCGCACGACGCCGATTCGGGCGTGAAAATCGAGCGCTGCGATCAGTCGCGAGGTCAGCCCCGCAGTCAGCGTCCAGGCGTCGACGGCAAGCCATTCGCCGACCTTGCCGGGGCCTGCCAGCTCGTTACACAGGGCGGGATCGGCGCAGCGGAACCGGGCCTCCCGGCCTTCCACCCCGATGCGGATGGCGGTCTGCGGCTCCGCCATGAAGGTGTAGGCGGCGCCGACCGAATCGACCCACCCGCCGTTGCCGTCGTCGAAGCGGACCGGATCGACATCGACGGCCGGCCGGAGCTCCAGATCGATATCGCGCAGCAGGGCGCGTGCTGCTTCGCTCTCCGGGTGATCAAAGACGATGTTGTCGGCCTGCTCGCGCGCCGGGCGGTTCAGGCCCTGCAGATGCTTGACGCGTGCCAGGCCGATGCGGGCCTCGAGATTGTCGCTGGCGGCCTGCATCACATTGCGATAGGCGCGTTCGGCCTGCTGCAGATCGCCCCGTTCGACCCAGAGGTGGGCGCGCTGCAGGTGCGCCTGGATCGGCTCGATGCGGCGATCCTCCATGTCGCGGTAGACATCGTCGGCCGCCTGGTAGCGGCGCATCGCCGTGAGGGCACGGGCCAGGCCATGGAGAACCCGGGCATCATCGGGCCAGGAGGCGCGCAGGCCCTCGAACGCAGCGACCGCCTCATCATAGCGGCCCTCGGCGAGGTGCGCTTCCGCCACCCGCAGAGATCTCCCGGGCCCCCCCCCCGCCTCCTCGCCGGAGGCCACGGTGGATGGCGTGCCGGAATCGACCGGCCAGGCGGCGGCACCCTGCAGCGACCCGATCGGCAGCAGCGCCAGGCAGAACAATGCCCATCCGGACCGGCGGCCGGGCAGCCGGACCGTCCGCCGGGCGCTTCCGCGACTGTGATGATCGGGATGATCCAACACGATCCTCCTCCGCGAGGCACCCGTATATCCCAGACCGGCTTTCCTTGACAAGCACCATGATGCCCTTGTAAGGTTCTGCCTTCCCGCGCCGATTGAGGGATTTCCGTGTCCGACTCGGCCCTGCGCTGGGCGGCTCTCAATCTTCGTTGTGCCGCGCAGTCCGGCCTGCGGCGGCGGATCATGTCCCGGGCGGCGCCCGACAGCGATCCATCCGCCATTCTCCGGGCCGCGGCCGGCCCTCCGGATCAACGCCTCGAGGCGGAGGCGCGCGCCGAGATCGAAATGGCGCGCCGCGACGGGATCGGGTTGATCACGCCGGCCGACCGGCGCTATCCGGCACTGCTGCGCGCCGCTTCGGATCGGCCGCTGCTCCTGTATGTCCGGGGCACTCTGCAGCCGGAGGACGTGCTGGCGATCGCCATCGTCGGCTCGCGCCGGGCCACGCCGCAGGGGATCCTGCTGGCAGAGCGGATCGCCGCCGATCTCGCCGGGCAGGGGTTCGCGGTGGTGAGCGGCCTGGCACGCGGCATCGACGCCGCCGCCCATCGCGGAGCGCTGGAGGCGGGAGGCCGGACGCTGGCAGTGCTCGGCTCGGGCTTGCGGCGGATTTATCCGGCTGAGCATCTGCGGCTGGCGGAGCGGATCGCCGCGCAGGGCGCGGTGATCAGCGAGCTGCCGCTGCTGGCGCCACCTCTGAAGCGCCATTTCCCGGAGCGCAACCGCCTGATCGCATGGCTCACCTGGGCCACGGTCGTGGTGGAGGCGACGGCCGACAGCGGCTCTCTGATCACGGCCGATCTGGCCGCCTCGGAGGGGCGCACGGTCTTTGCGGTGCCGGGGCCGGTCGGGGAGCCGCAGGCGGAGGGGACCAACGCCCTGCTCCGCCAGGGAGCGCTGGTCTGCCGATCGGCCGCGGACATCGTCGAGGACCTCGCTCCGCAACTGGTCGAGGCCTCCCGAGGCCTCCGACGGGGCACCGGCAACGAGAAGGGTAACGAAAACGTCATCGGGCCGCCGTGCCGGCTCCCGCCCGGCGCGGCACCGACCCCTGAAAAACGGCTGGTTCTGCAGGCGATTCCGGTCGGCCGGGGGATCGGGATCGAAGCCCTCGGACGCGCTTCCGGGCTCGATGCCGGCACGCTGCTTGCGACCCTGCTGGAGCTCGAAATCTCCGGCAGAATCCGCCAGCTTCCGGGGCGCCGTTTCGTGGCCATTGGCGTCCCGATTTGACAGGAGCCTATATTTGTCGAACGATAGGGGTTCGCGGTGGACCCCGGCAAAGGCATTGCGAGGCTGAGGAGAAGCTCTTGGGCAAGTCACTCGTCATCGTCGAATCACCGGCTAAGGCTCGTACTATCAACAAGTTCCTTGGCAAGGGCTTTATCGTCAAAGCGTCCATGGGACATGTCCGGGATCTGCCTAAAAAGAAGCTCGGGGTCGACGAGAAGAAGGACTTCAAGCCGACCTATGAGATTCTCGCCGGCCGCAAGAAAGTGATCGAGGAGCTGAAGAAAGCGGCCGCGACGGCCGATAAGATCTACCTGGCGCCCGACCCCGACCGCGAGGGAGAGGCGATCTGCTGGCACCTGTCGGAGATCCTCAAGAAAATCAACAAGAACCTGCACCGCGTCATGTTCAACGAGATCACCAAACGCGCGGTGAAGGCCGTCATAGAGAATCCATCCAAGATCGATACGCACCGGGTCGATGCACAGCAGACACGGCGCATCCTCGACCGCCTGGTCGGTTACAAGATCAGCCCCCTCCTGTGGGACAAGGTACGCCGCGGCCTGTCGGCCGGGCGGGTGCAGTCGGTGGCGCTGCGCATCGTCGTCGACCGCGAGCGCGAGATCCAGGCGTTCGAGCCGGAGGAGTACTGGACCGTCGGTGCCTTGCTTTTGGGATCGCAGCCCCCGCCGTTCGAGGCGCGGCTGGTCAAGATCGACGACAAGAAGGCCGATCTGAAAGACGGGGAGCAGACGCAGGCAACCCTGAAGCGGATCGAGAAGGAGCCGTTCGTCGTCGCCTCGGTGGAATCGAAGGAAAAGAAGAAGAACCCGCTCCCTCCGTTCATCACCAGCAAGCTGCAGCAGGACGCGTCGCGCAAGCTGGGATTCACCGTCAAGAAAACGATGACCCTGTCACAGCGGCTGTACGAGGGGATGGACGTTGGCGAAGCGGGAACCGTCGGTCTGATCACCTACATGCGAACCGATTCGCCCCGCATCGCTCCCGAGGCGTTGCAGGAGGTGCGCGAGCATATCCAACAAGCGC
>CBDUYA010000221.1:0-5781 GCA_965371335.1 uncultured bacterium
CCCTCGACCCGGCGGCGAACAGCGCTTATGTGACGGAGAACAACGGCGGCACCCTCGCCCGCGTCGATCTGCGGACGGGAGCCATCACCCGGCTGGCGTTCGGACTGGAGGGGCCGCGCGGTCTTGCACTGGACGCATCCGGATCGATCGCCTACGTCCTCGAAGGGAAGACGGGCGAGCTGTCGTCGGTCGATCTCGCGGATGGACGGATTCTCCGGCTGGCGGAAGGAATGGAGGTCCCGGACGGCATCACGCTGAATGCCGCCGGAACCGTCGCCTACGTCACCACCCTGGCGGGCGAGATCTGGACCATCGATCTGACGAGCGGGATCGCGAGGCGGATCGTCGCAGGGCTGGAACAGGCCTGGGGGATCGCGCTCGACGCCTCCGGGTCGACCGCGCTGGTGACCGAGCCGAATCGCGGCACCCTGTCGCGCGTCGACTTGGCGACCGGCGTCGTCACGCCGCTCGCGGCGGGAATGAGCCGGCCGTACGGCTTCGTTCTCCCCTCGCCGGCGGCGTGCATTAATCGCTTCCTGTCGGCCGGGCCGCGGCTCGGGATGCTGGCCGGCGGTGAGGCGATCGAGCTGAGCCTCGGACTCGATGCCGGAAGCCTGCCGGGCGGGCGATACGGCGCCGAACTGATCGTCCTGAACGGCGGGCCGGCGCTTCCGGCGGCCACCGTGCCGGTGGTGCTGGACGTCACTGCCGTTCCCGACATCGTGGTCACCGGACGCGAGATCGCGCTCGAGTCGATCGAGGCGTACGGCTCGGACGGTGCGACGACCGAGCACCGCCTGCCGATCGCCGTCCCGCCGGTCGGTGGCGGCTCCATCGAGCTGATCGCCAACGGCGACTACGCCGAGCCGGGCGAGGCCGCCACCCTGTTCGCCGAGGGGCTGGTGATGGGGAGCGTCGGGAACCAGGCCCTCGACTGCATGCCGAACGCCCGCATCATCCCGGTCAGCGGCGAGCGGCTGGCCGGGCTGACGGCGGACGGCCTGCTGGAGCTGACGGTGCAGAACACCAGGGAGGTCGGCGCCTTCTGCGACGTCAACACGCATTTCATCAAGCTGACCTATGCCAGCGCCGAACCGGCGGCCGGGATCGACTTCGGAGCGCAGCCGAGGGGGCAGAGTCGCCGGATCGAGGTCGTGGTGCACAACCGGGGCAGCGCTCCGCTGACCGTTTCCGGCGTCGAGGTCAAGGGGCCCTTTTCCGTCTCGCGATCGTCGTTCATTCTCTCCCCTGGGGGTGAGATCGGTCTGACCCTGTCGTTTGCCCCGACGGCGGTCGGATCGTTCAGGTCGACGATCGAGCTGGTGAGCGACGATCCCGATACCCCGAGGCTGGTGATCGACGTCACCGGCGTTGGCCTGAAACCGGCGAGCGCCACGGTCGATCCGTCCGCATTGAACGCGACGCTGGGGGAGCGAAAGACACAGAGACAGGTGCTGACGCTGCGCAACACCGGCGGCGAGGCGCTGAACTTCTCACTGCGGCTGAGGGGGAGGGCCCCGGTGGGCAGTCCCGGCTCGGCCTGCGCCTCGCGCGAAGCGATCGTGGCCGAACGCACCCGCGGCGTCCTCACCTCCGTCGATCTCCTCTCCGGGGCGGTCGCGCCGATCGCGACCGGTCTCGACCGGCCGACCGGAGTGGTCGTCAACCGGGCGGTGACCTTCGCCTGGGTGAGTGAATTGACGGCCGGCGCGCTCACCTCGATCAATCTGAGAACGGGCGCCGTCCGGCGCATCCGCTCCGATCTCCTGTTCCCCTCCGGCCTGGCGCTCGCTCTGAATGGGGGAACCGTCTACGTGAGCGAAGGGGCCGGGCGGATCCGGGCCGTCGATCTCTCCAGCGAGGGGATTGAGCCGGTCGCCTCGGGCCTGGGGTTCATCGGCGGGCTTGCTGTCGATCCGGCCGGGACGCGCATATACGCCACCGAGTCCGACAGCGGCCGGCTGCTCGCCATCGATCTGTCGAGCGGCGTCCGCTCGGTGATCGCCTCGCGACTCGACTGGCCGGTCGGCGTCGTGATCAATGCCGCCGGGACCACCGCCTGGGTGAGCGAGATGATGAGCGGCGAGCTGTCGTCGGTCGATCTCGACACCGGGAAGGTCGCGAGGGTCGCCGGCGGCCTCGGGTCGCCCCAGGGACTGGCCCTCGACGGAACCGAGACGAGGATCTACGTCACCGGTGCGTCCGGGAGCCTGGCGGCGATCGACCCCGGCAGCGGCGCGGTCACCTTCGTCAGAGCGGACCTCGCCCGGCCGGCCGGCCTCGGCCTCGGCCGGCCGCCCCTCGGTTGCAGCGCCGAGTTCCTGCTGATCAAGCCGGCCTCAGGTTTGCTGCCGCCCGCCGCCTCGCTGGAGATCGAGGTCATGTTCAGAAGCCTCGACCTTTCTCCAGCCTCATACCGGGCGGATATCGTGCTCGTCACCAACGATCCCAATAGCCCTGGCAAATCGGTGCCGGCGACCCTCATCGTGGCCGCCGACCGGGATGGGGACGAGGTCGTCGATCCGCTCGATAACTGTCCGGACACGGCCAATGCGTCGCAGGACGACGGCGACGACGACGGCATCGGGGATCCGTGCGACAACTGTCCGGACATCGGCAACGCCGGCCAGCAGGATCACGACGGCGACGGATCGGGTGATGCGTGCCAGCCGACGCTCGTTCTCAGCGGCATCGTCGAGGACGGCGGCGAGGCGCTCGAGGTGCGGGCCGTGGCGCACGATCCTCAGATGGATCCGCTGAGCGGCAGCATCGCGCTCTTCCGCCTCGGGGCGGCGGGAGACTCGGCGCCGGATCTGGTCATCCCGTTCACGACCGGACTGCCGAGGCGCTCCGATTTGAGCGGCCTGAAGGGGAACGCATCATATCGGATGGTGATCACCGTGAGCGACGGAATGACGCAGCCGGTCAGCGCCGTCGCGGAGTTTCTGTATCATGAGGAGAGCCGCCTGATTATCAACAATCTGCCGCAGGTCGTCATCGCCGCGCCCGGCGCGGTCGAGTGCAGCGGCCCCGGCGGCGCCACGGTGGAACTGGACGGTTCGGCCACGCAGGACATCGACTCGACGCCGGGGACGCAGGACGACATCGTGTCGTACACCTGGCTTCTCGATCCGGGCGGGCCGGGAGAACGTATCCTGGGGAGCGGGACGATCGTCGCCGTGGTGATTCCGTCCGGGATTCAGATCATCGCTCTGAGGGTCACCGACACGCAGGCGGAAGCGGTGACGGCAACCGCGACCATCGTCGTCGAGGACAGCGTGCCACCGGAGATGGCGTGCCCCGGTGAGATGACGATCGAGTGCGCCGGCTTCGCGGGAACGCTGGTCCCGCTGGCGGTGACGGCGACCGACACCTGCGCCGCGGAGGTCACGATCGTCAACGATCAAACTCCGAACGGTCCGGACGGAACGCTCACCTACCCGCTGGGGACGACGCTGGTGACCTTCACCGCCACCGATACCGCCGGACTGACGACGATCTGCAGCGTGCTGATCACGGTGCGTGACACGATCCCGCCGACGGCCGTGATCGAGCCAAGTCCGGCCGTCCTGTGGCCGCCGAATCACGCCATGACCCCGGTCTCGATCGGCTGGCGCCTCGTCGATGTCTGTGATGCTTCACCGGCCATCGCCCTGATCGGGGTGTCGAGCAGCGAACCGGACGATGCGGCCGGCGACGGAGATGGGGCGACGACGGGAGACATCGACGGCCTGTCACCCGGCACGGCGGACGACGAGGTGCTGCTGCGCGCCGAACGGATTGCCAACGGCCCGGGAAGGATTTACGCGATCCGATATCTGGCGTCCGACCGATCGGGCAATGCGACGCCGGCGTCCTGCGAGGTCACGGTGCCGCTCAGCCGGGGCACCGACGGCGATTAGTCGCCGCCGGATCGCTCCTGCTGCAGCCGCTCCCTGAACTGCCGCGCTTCGTCGTCACTGGCGCTGCGCCACAGGCCCGATCCACGCTTGCGCTCGATCGCCTCGCGGCTGTAACGCACGCTGGAGACCAGCCGGCCCTCCGGCGTAAAGAAGTGGGTCCTGCCACGCTCCCCCAGGACGACCAGAGCGCCACTCCGTTCGTCGACCAGGACCGCCCCGTTCGAGCGGACCACGCGGCTGTCGTCGAGCGCCTTGCGGGTCGGGCGATCTCCCTCACGGTGCCGCCGGTCGGCGTGCGCCGTGCGCCGCGAGCGGCCGCGCAGGTCCTGCTCGAGGCGTCGCGCCAGCCCGTTGAGGATGCCGGCCGCACGGTTCTCCAGTTCGGCGCGGGGGATTCCCCTGCGACGGCGCCCCTTGCCATCCCTCTCGACCGACGCCAGCGCCGACTGTGCCCAGCGCACGGCCCGGCGCCAGGCGAAATCCTCCTGGCGCTCCCACAGCATGCCGAGGTCCTCTCCCCCCGGCGTTCTTCCCAGCACGTTCAGTCCGAGGCGGCGCCGCCCTCCGGCGGCGCGCGCGATGCTGACCTGGATGGTCAGGGCGAGAACGCCCCGCCCCTCGTCGGCACGCGAGCGCACCGGGAAGAATCCGGCGGTGAGTTGTCCGAGAAGGTCCTGCCCGGCGTGGTGGAACGATTCGAGCAAATCGGCGCGTAGCGTCCCGGCATCCTGCACGAGGGCCAGGAAGGCCGGCGGATCATGGTAAAGCCGATCGACCTCGGGATGGCGCTGCTGCAGGCAGAACTGAGCGAACTCCTCCCAGCGCGGCGCGCCGGTCGGTGCGTAGCCGACGAAGACATGGCGCGACGACGGCGGGAGAGAGTGTCCGCAGGTTGCCGTCTCGCAGCGGTGACAGAACGCGTGGCCGGGACGGAACGCGGCGATCAGCTCGATCGCGGCATCGAGCTGATGCTCGATCGAAGCACGCAGCTCACGGGAAAAGGCGGCGGGCTCGGCCTCCGGCCCGTTCAGGTGAAGGGGGAGACGGAGCTCGAGGTCGGGGATCCGGCCTTCGATCAGGTGTCCCCCCGCCTTGCGCCGCAGCAGATCGCGCACCAGGTGAGAGAGACTCTTCCAGATTGCCTCGCCCGAGGCGGCCGGTCGATCGCCCATGATCTAATTATGCCAGAGGAGCAGGAGCCGGGTCGAAGAGAGGCTGCGGAGTAAATGCCGCAAGAACAAAGAATTCGAAAAAAATGCTATTGCGCCATATCAGATGTCGACGTATAGTCTGGGCGTCGTGGAAGTTGGCACTCGGTTCTTCACCAGTGGTCTCGCCGCAAGTGCTCAACGGGTAGCGAACATGCCTCGGGTCGCCCGGCAGTCGCTCCTCCAGCGTCGTGCTCATTATGTCGTCCTCTCGCTCGCCGCAAGGGGGTGTCAAGGTGAATCTCGACGATCTCCTCAGAGAAGTGATCGCCAGCGGGAAGCTGCACGAGCCGTTCAGCGCCATGGAGGCGACGCGCGCCCTGTCGATCGATGACTGGTCGTTTCCTCGCGTCCACAGTTTCCTCGTCCGCCACTGCATCGGCAATCTGGCCGCCAGCACGCTGCTCGTCGAGCGGGTGACCTTCGGCAAGTATCGTCTGATCTACGACGGACCGCGCGAGCCGGCCGATGACGATGGGGCGGGCGAGGGGGCCGTCAACGGATCCAGCCACAGGGAACCACCGATCTCACCGGGCGAACCCGAGTCCTGACCTCCCCCTTCGCCCGGAGACGGAACCGAGCCTCCGTCTCCTGTCGGTGGTTCCTCCACCCCGGCGCCGGGGGGCCCCCCCCCCCCCCGCGCGCGCGCGCCCGGCGCCCAAATTACAACC
>CBDUYA010000222.1:0-5756 GCA_965371335.1 uncultured bacterium
GGGGCTGATCGGCTCCGAGGCGGTGCGCCGGCTGGCGCGCGAAGATTTTCGCGTTATCGGCATCGATAATGATATGCGTGCCCGTTTCTTCGGCGCCGAGGCTTCCACCGCTGCCGTGCGCGAGCAGCTCGTCGGAGAACTGAAGTGCTTCACGCACAAGGACCTCGATATCCGGGACGCCGGGGGGCTCGACGGAGTGTTCCGCGAACACGCGCGCCAGTTGGAGCTGGTCATTCACACTGCGGCTCAGCCCTCGCACGATTGGGCGGCGAGCGATCCCGAGACCGACTTTGAAATCAACGCGACAGGGACGATGCGCCTGCTCGAGGCGACGCGCCGTCATGCCCCTGAGGTGACCTTCATCTTCCTGTCGACCAACAAGGTCTATGGCGACCGCCCCAACAACCTGCCGCTCATCGAGCAGGAACGGCGCTACGAAATTCCTGCCGATCACGCCTATGCCAAGGGCATTGATGAGTCGATGAGCCTCGACCAGTGCACCCACAGCCTGTTCGGCGTCTCCAAGGCGTCGGCCGACCTGATGGTGCAGGAGTACGGGCGCTACTTCGACATGAAGACCGCCTGTTTCCGGGGCGGTTGTCTCACCGGCCCGGCCCATGCGGGAACTAAACTGCACGGGTTTCTCTCCTACCTGATGCGGTGCGTCATGACGGGGGACCCCTACACGGTCTACGGATACAAGGGCAAGCAGGTGCGCGATAACATCCATAGCCACGACCTGGTCGCTGCAATGCTGGAGTTTCATGCCGCGCCGCGTGTGGGCGAGGTCTACAACATCGGCGGCGGCCGCGGCAACGATTGTTCGATGCTGGAAGCGATCGACCTCTGCGAGGAGCTCACCGGCAGGAAGCTCGAATGGACCTACCAGGAACAGAACCGCATCGGGGATCATCTCTGGTGGATCACCGACATGTCGAAATTCCAGTCCCACTACCCCGGGTGGCGGCAGGAGTACGATCTGCGCCGGACTCTCGCCGAAATACGTGACGCCTTCGCAGCGCGGAACTGAGCCTGGCTGAGCAGTTCCCGGTCAGCGCCCCCGCAGCCTGCCGGTCCAGGCTCCCAGCTCCGACAGACCGAAGACCCGGGCGAGCGCCAGATAGGCCGCGGCGAACAGACCGACGACGAGGGCGGCGGTCGGGACGACGTGCATCGCCGGCAGGGAACGCCATAGCAGCGCGGCCGGAACCGCGGCGAGCAGCGCCGTCCCGCTCATCCTCAGGAGAGCGCCGAGCGGCAGGCGAAAACCGTCCAGGTGAGCGCGCAGGCGGGACTGCAGAAGCGCCAGCTCGATCCACGCGCCGAGGGCGGAGGCGAGCGACAGCCCGGCGGCCCCCAGGAAGAGCGCCGGCATCGCGCTCCCTGCGGCGAACGTCTCCGGTGCGGCTGCCGGGATGACACTGCCGATCGCGATCCGATCGAGCCACAGCATCAGCGGAACCGCCGCGGCGGCCGAGACCGCGACCCGCGCCACGGCGATCCGCGCCGGCGTTTTCGTGTCCTGCCGCGCGTAGAAGGCGTTCTGCATCAGCCGGGACCAGGTGGTCGCCAGCACGCCAAGACTGTAGCCGCACAGGACCAGATAAACGATCCAGTTGTCGCCGGCCGTGAACCGCCCGGTGCGGTAGAGCGCTCCTACGATCAGATAGCCGAAGCAGAGGTAGCCGACGCAGGTCGGTACGGTGAGGAAGGCGATCTGGCGAAGCGATCGGGACATCCTGTCGATCCAGTCCCCGGCCGCCTCGGCTGCCGTGCGACGGGACAGTTCCGGCAGCTCGGCGGCGGCGACCGATAACCCGAACAGGCTGACGGGGAGGACGTAGAGCGTCTGCGCCCAGCCGAGCGCACCGACGGCGCCGCTCGCCAGCAGCGAAGCGAGCAGCAGGTCGAGGTAGGCCGAGAGCTGGTAAACGCCCCGTCCGGCAACGACCGGCCCGAAGGCGCGGAGCGCGTCTTTCACCCCCTCGACCGGCCCCTTCGGGAAGAGACGGAAGCCGCGCAGCAGCCGCATCACGAGTGGCAGTTGAACCACGAACTGGAGGAGACCCCCGGCAAGAGCGCCATAGCAGGCGGCGATCAGCAGCCGATCGCGCCCGGCGTCGTCCACGGAGCCGAGCAGGGTGCCGGCGGAGAACCACAGCGCTCCGATGATGGCGGCATTCCACAAGACCGGGGCGAAGTACGGCAGGAAGAACCGGCGGTGGCTGTTGAGCACCCCGAGCGCCCAGGCGGACAGCACCAGGATACCGGTCATCGGGAAGATGACGCGCACTGCCGAGACGGTGAGGGCGAACCGATCGACCAGCATCCGGCCGGCGGCAACGAGCGCCGCGTCGCCGAGGAAGCCGGGAGCGAGAGCCGCCACGATCGGCCGTGCAAGAACGATCCCGAGCAGGGAGAGCGCGGCGGCAATGGCCAGCAGGATGGCGAAGATGGCGCCCGCGAAGCGCCCGGCATCGCGCTCGCGGCCCTCGCCGAGCATGCGGGAGTAGATCGGGATGAAGGAGGCCGAGATCGACCCTTCACCGAGCAGGTTCTGCAGGATATTGGGGCCGCGGAGGGCGGTGCGGAACACGTCGGCGTGCGGGCCGATCCCGAAGTAGTGCGCGATCGCGCGGTCACGCAGGAACCCGGCGATCCGGCTCAAGAAGATACCGCCGGCGACCCGGGCCGCCTGACCGCCCCCGCGACCGTCCCCCGTCATTCGCCCGCCCTCCCTGGGCGGGATTCTATGTCAGAGGGGCGGCTCAGAAGGCGATATCTTTCACCACGTCGAGGATCAGCTTGGTCTGTCCGTCCATCAGGACCACATCGGCCCCGACCCGGACGCGGACATGCCCCTCAGGCACCGGGCTCAGTTGCTGCTCAAGATCGTGGGGCAGCCGTTGGCGCTCCAGTCCCGGTGGAAGGTGTCCCGAACGCTGCACCTGGCGGCTCAGCCCGGGCGGCAGCTTCGATTTCTTCGCCAGCCCGGGCGGCAGCGAGGGGCGCCGTTCCTCGTAGTAATCCCGGATGATCGCCCGATCCCCTGAGCTGAAGCTCACGGCCACCCGGCCCTGTTCCGAATGGTGAACTACGCCTCCGCTGACGTAGGTTCCGCCACCCGAGACGCAGCCGGAGGCCGTCCCCAGCACCATGAGACCGCACACCAGTCCCCAGACCGTCAAATCCTGTCGCATCCGTCACCTCCCATGAAGGTCACTCTTATGGATAAGCTCCGCCGCGCCGGGATGCAAAGCGGCCGGTGTCCGGGGAGGCGAGCCCGGACAGCGCGATAAGCCAGGTGTGTTCCCGGGAGTCTATCCGGGTATTCCGTCGGGTCGCGGAATACCGGGACAGACTAGGCTTTTCCGCCGGGCGTGCCCTTCTTCAGCACCGCCAGATACTCCCGGAAGGCGGAGCGGGCAGCGATGAAGTCGGCGTGCTCAAGCTGCAGCTCGCGGGAGATCTTGCGCACCTCGTTGTCCTCGACGGCGGAGATCGATTGATCGGCCGAGGAGACGGCGAACAGGCACTCCAGCAGCGCCAGCTTCTGCTCCCGGGTGGCGATCCGGTTATACTCCCGCGTGACGAGGAAGTTCTCGGTCCCGTCGAAAAGAAGGGCCTGCGTTTTCGCCATCTGCACCACCAGGATCGCCTGCTCCTCCGGCAGCCCCCCCAGTTCGTGGACGATGCGCTCCATCTCCAGCGTCTCCTCGCGGCTGATCTCCATGTCGGCGTGGGCCACCCGGCTGAGGTTGTAGGCGAAGGCGGCCACGTACCGGGCCCGGTCCGGCTCGAGGCTGTCGAGCGCGTCGACGATCTTGCGCACCGTCTCGGTCTGCGCGCTGTCGGATCGGCCCTCGCCGTCCTTCGTTTCACTCAGCCCGAGGAATTTCAGAATCGTTTCACGCATGGTCTGACCTCCTTCCGCGCCGCCCCTTCTTCAGCTCCCGGCCGGCGCCCTGATCGGGCGCGTCGTTCGAGGCGCCCCGGTTCTGCACGAACTGCAATCCGAACCTCCCCTTGATGCACAGGTGGCCGCTGGTGACGCTGTTGTCGAGGGGCGAGGTCACCTTGACGATGGTGTTGTCCTGCACCGCGAGCTGCAGCGTGCAGCCGACGCCGCAATAGGGGCAGATGGTCTCGGTGACCGTTTGCTTCCCTTCATCCCAGCTGCCGGCGCGGCGCATGTCGTGCTCGCTCTTGAACATCAGTGCGCCGGTGGGACAGACGCCGATGCAGTTGCCGCAGTAGACGCAGGCCGAATCGGGAAGCTCGGTGGCGTACTCGGTCGAGATGCGAGCGTCGAAGCCGCGCCCCGCCACCGCGATGGCGAAGGTGTTCTGCGCCTCGACGCCGCACGCCTCGACGCACTTGTAGCAGAGAATGCAGCGGCTGTAGTCGCGCACGTAGAGATCGTTGTCGACCCTGACCGGTTGCGCGACCGTCGAAGTCGCGCCGGGGCGTGGCGGGGCGTGATGCCCGGCGCGCGCCCGGTCGCGCTCACCCCCGGTCGCGGGCGGCGCCGGCGCACCGAACCGTTCCGGCTTCGCCCCATAGCGCTCCATGTATCCGCGAACCTCGTCCCCCGCCAGCGACAGGTCGACCGACGACCCGAGAAATTCCAGCACCAGCCGCCGGCTCAACCGGACCCGCTCGCTGTCGGTGCGGATCGCCATGTCCGGATCGACCGGCCGCGAGCAGGCGGGCACCAGCGCGCGCGATCCTTCCACCTCGACGACGCAGAGACGGCAGACGTTGACCGGGGTCAGGTTCTCCAGGTAGCAGAGGGTCGGGGTCTCGATCCCCGCATCACGGCACGCCTCGAGGATCGTCGTCCCTTCCCGCGCGCGGCGCGCCACACCGTCAATGCTGATGTCGACTCGGCGTGCGGCCGGTGCGGCGGCTCGTTCTTTCATACACTCCCCCTGTCGTTGAGGCCGAAAAGCCCCAGCTTGCGGATCGCCGACTGCACGGCGTTGGCCGCCGTCTGGCCGAGGCCGCAGATCGACGCGTCGCGCATCGCCTGGGCGACGTCGTCCAGCAGCACCCCCTCCACCCCGGCCGCTGCGAGCGGCCGCCCGGCCACCATCCGGTGCAACGCCTCCTCCTGCCGCTCCGTCCCGACCCGGCAGGGGACGCACTGTCCGCACGACTCGTCCCGGAAGAAAGCGGCGATGCGCAACAGCGTGTCGGTGAGATCGATCGAATCGTCGAACACCATCACCACGCCGGAGCCGAGCGAGGCGCCGATGGCGCGCGTATCCTCGAAGGTGAGGCGGACGTCGATCTCCTCCGGGGTGACGAAGCTCCCGGCCGCCCCGCCGAGCAGGACGGTCCGCAGCGCCCTGCCACCCGGCACCCCGCCGGCGAGGGCAAGCAGGTCGCGCAGGGTGGTGCCGAACGGCACCTCATACAGCCCCGGCCGGCTGATGCAGCCCGACAGGCAGAAGAGCCGGGTGCCGGCCGATCGGGCGGTGCCGATGGAGGCGAACGCCGGCCCTCCTTCCAGCACGATATCGAGAACATTGACCAGTGTCTCGACGTTGTTGATCACTGTCGGCTTGCCGAACAGTCCCGCCTGAGTGGGAAAGGGCGGCTTGTTGCGCGGCTCGCCGCGATAGCCTTCGATCGAGTTGAACAACGCCGTCTCCTCGCCGCATATATAGGCGCCGGCGCCGCGGCGGATCTCGATCTCGAAGCGGATGCTTTCCCCCATCACCTGCGCGCCGAGAAACCCGCGCTCGCGTGCC
>CBDUYA010000223.1:0-5730 GCA_965371335.1 uncultured bacterium
ACCTCAGATTTGTGAGATGCCGGGGGCGGTGCAGCATTGACGCCGGAGGCTGCGGAATGATACGGTCTGCGTCCCGCACTGCCAGAATCATTGGACATATGCCGAGGGCCTTCCCGATGACCGGGAGGGCTTCGTCGTGGAGGAGCGAATGGAGCTTCAAGTCATGAAGAGCGCCCCCGAATTTCTCTGGATGGCGATCGGTGCTGCGGCCGTTGCGCTGATCGGCGCCATGGTGATGGCGGTCGGCGTCATGCGGCGCGACGATGGGAACGAGCTCATCCGCTCCATCGGGCGCCTCATCCAGGAAGGGGCGATGGCGTTCCTGAAGCGGGAGTATGCGATCCTGTCGGTCTTCGTCGTCATCGTCACCGTGATGCTGGCGTTCTTCATCGACTTCAACGTCCTCGAGAACGAGCGTATCGCCGCCATCAACAGCCGGCCGGGGGGCGTCGCCGCGGACGGGCCGTGGACCGCTCTTGCCTATCTCCTCGGCGCCATCGGCTCCGGCCTCGCCGGCTTCATCGGCATGAGCATCGCGGTGCGCGGCAACACGCGCACCACCGCGGCCGCCATGAAGGGGCTCAACCCGGCGCTGCAGGTCGCCTTCCGCACCGGCACCGTGATGGGGATGACCGTGGTCGGCATCGGTCTGCTCGGCATCACCATTCTCTGGTGGGTGTTCCGTGACCCGAACATCGTCGCGGGGTTCGGATTCGGCGCATCGTCGATCGCCCTGTTCGCCCGCGTCGGTGGCGGCATCTATACCAAGGCGGCCGACGTCGGCGCCGATCTGGTCGGCAAGGTGGAGGTCGGCATCCCCGAGGATGACCCCCGCAATCCGGCAACCATCGCCGACAACGTCGGTGACAACGTCGGCGACGTCGCCGGCATGGGGGCCGACCTGTTCGAGTCGTACGTCGGGGCGATGATCGCCTCATTCGCCCTCGCCGCGGCCGGCGCCGCCTTCCTGGGGATCGGCGCACCGGCGTTCGACAGCGGATTGATGGTTTTGCCGATCGCCATCTCCGGCGTCGGGATCATCGCCTCGCTGATCGGCACCTTCCTGGTGCGCACCGGACCGAATGCGTCGATGTCGCGCCTGCTGTGGGCGCTGCGCAGCGGCATCTACGGCGCCGGGGTTCTGGCGCTGGTCGCGACCGCCCTGATCGTCGGCGCGCTCGGCCTGCCGTTCCAGCTCTTCTGGGTGGTGGTGACCGGTCTGGTGGTCGGCCAGGTGATCGGCACCGCCACCGAGTACTTCACGTCATACGAGTACCGGCCGACGCGCTGGATCGCGGAGCAATCGGAAACGGGCGCCGCGTCGGTGATTATCGCCGGCATCGCCATCGGTCTTTTGAGCACCGTCATCCCGACCCTTGCCGTGGTCGCCGGCATCTGGATCGCCAACGACCTGGCCGGCCTGTACGGGGTCGCCCTCGCCGCCGTCGGCATGCTGTCGACCCTCGGCATCACCCTCGCCACCGACGCCTACGGCCCGGTGGCCGACAACGCCGGCGGCCTGGCCGAGCAGGCGCATCTCGACCCGATCGTCCGGGAACGGACCGATGCGCTCGACTCCCTCGGCAACACCACCGCCGCCACCGGCAAAGGGTTCGCGATCGGCTCGGCCGTTCTGACCGCCCTCGCCCTGATGGCCGCCTACGCCGAGGTCACCGGCGTCGGGGTTCTGAACATCACCGACACGCAGGTCCTGGTCGGTCTCATTCTCGGCGGCATGCTGCCGTTCCTCTTCTCCGCACTGACCATGAAGGCGGTCGGCACCGCCGCCAACGCCATGATCGTCGAGGTGCGCCGGCAGTTCCGCGAGATCCCCGGCCTGAGGGAAGGGAAGGAAGGGGTCAAGCCGGATGCGGCGCGCGCCGTCGATATCAGCACGCGCGGCGCCCTGCGCGCCATGATGGTCCCCGGGTTGATCGCCATCGTATCGCCGATCCTGGTCGGGGCGCTGCTCTCGGCCGAGGCGCTCGGCGGGCTGCTGGTCGGCTCGATCATCTCCGGCTTCCTGCTCGCCATCTTCATGGCGAACTCCGGCGGCGCCTGGGACAACGCCAAGAAATACGTCGAGCTGGGGAACCTCGGCGGCAAGGGCTCCGATCGGCACGCCGCCACGGTGGTCGGCGACACGGTCGGCGATCCGTTCAAGGACACGTCGGGCCCGTCGATCAACATCCTGCTCAAGCTGATGGCGGTCATCTCGGTGATCTTCGGCCCGCTGTTTATTTAGCCGATTCGGGTGGTGACGCTGCCTGCGACGCACCTCCTGCCAGCGCACCGCGAACCGTGCCGCGCACTCGCTGCGCGGAGACCCCGATGTCCTAAATAGGGGGAAGACTGCAGTAGCCGTGGAATCTCAGGATCGCGCCGGCCTGCACCCGCTCGCAGTCGTTGTTGTAGGTGACACCATCGCAGCCGCAGACCGGATCGAGGTTGTCCGGGCATAGTAATCCACGGGCGACACACGTTCCGATGAGCAGCGGTGCCTGGCAGGAGCTGTCCCTCAGGTCGCAGTTCGATCCGGCGTGGCAGGGAAACTCGACGTTGCAGAAGGTGGGGGGGAGGGTCCTGTGAACGAACGAAATCGTTCCCTTGGCCCTGCGGACCTTGACGATGTGGAAAGGGTTGCTCAGTCCCAGCCCGACGCCGGGCCGGGGATCCGAGAGGACGTGGATCCGGGTCTCACCGTCCAGATCCTCAACTCGCGAGACCTCGATCGCCGGGCCGCCGGTTGTTGACTGGCAGCCGAGCACCACGGAGACGACGGTTTCCCTGCCGAAGTTCACAAACGGTTGCGGGCGGCCGGAACTGTTGGAGGTGTGAGTCGCCCAGAACCGTTCCCATTCGACCTGGCTCTTGATCACCACCTCGGAGCCGCTGTGCAGAAAGCCGCATCCCTCCTCGAACCCGCTGTTACTCCCCTTATCGATCGTTTCGAACGGGAGGTCCTCCGCCAACGCCGGTTGCGCGCCGAACCACACGAGGCTCATACCTAGCAATGTGCATGAGACAGCCAGCCACTTGATCTGGTTCATCGGCACCTCCCGCATCGACGCATGCTGCGATCCGAATCTGCGGCCGTCCCGATAGCCGGACTCCCGGCGGCGGCCAGCGGCCAAACCCCTTCTCGATGTATTGAAACTTCTTACTACCCAAGTAGACCGAAACCGGCTGCCTGTCAAGAAAATCTCTCGTGATGAGAGAGAATCCGGGGCGATCGAGGGCCCACAACTCGATCGATGTCCGCGGCCTCAAGGTTCAATCACAATCGATAGAGTGTTCGAATCCGGGAGGCCGAGATCGGTCCCCATGAACGTGATGCGGTACTGACCCGGTCGTTCGATCTCGTAGCCGCCGGAAGCATTCAGGACGACCTTGAACGTGGCTTTCTCACCAGGAGCAAGCAAACGTTTGCGGAGGACATCCGTGCGAGCCATGGGATGAGGACGGAGTCGCGACGCGTCGTCGATGATCGAGAATCGTGCTGTCCCATCCTCCATTGAAAGATCAGCGGGTATCAGCACGTCCTGTTCACCCTTATTGTCAATAATGATGGTCAACTCGATCAGTTTGTCCAAGCGGTAGGTCCGGCGATCGATTTCGAGGCGGCAAACCAGATCGGTCGTTTCGAGAGCGATACCGGCCAGCAGTCCCCCCAGCACCCCGCCAACAACCCCGCCAACGACACCACTGACGATTCCACCGACGACGCCACCTTCCGATCCATCCGGCTCGGTCTCGATGTTTACGAAGCCGCCCTGCCCACGGCTGAACTCCGCCGACGCGCCGGCCGTCTTGACCTCGACCTCCTGGATCGATTCGATGTCGAGTTGCTCGCCGGCCTGGCCGGTCAGCGGGTCGACCGTCGACACGTGGTCGACAAGGGTTTTGACATCAGTATCCAGGGCGCCGTGGATGTTCGGCTGACCATCTCCATCGGTGTCAGACACTCCCGGTGCGAGCGTCAGGACCTCCTGGTAGTTCCGACCCAGGACAGGCAGGCTGTCGATGAACTCGGAGCTGAAGGTTGTGACACCGCCGAAGACCCCTTCGTAGCTGACCCCCTCGGGAAGCTCCGCCGGAACCTCGATCATCTCCGCCGGCTGTTCACCGGTGGTCGTTGCCCACTCGACGGCGACGAAGGAGGTGTATCTGGAGACCAGATGATGCTTCAGGGCGATGTTGGTTATTTCCTCGACAATCTCTGGCCGCCCCTTGCTCACCATCTTGGACGACAGAGCGGCGATTCGGGATCGCGCCCAGAGAGCCCCGATCGCCTCTCCCTCTTCGTGCTTCGCGGGGAAGTTCACATGGATGCGCTGCGTATAGGGCTTCCCGCCAAGCCGTCCTCGCAGGGTGATCTCGTCCTGACCCGATCCCTCGTAGCGTCCGTAAAGGACGACCGGCTGCCCCAGAAACAGATCGGGAACTTGCGGTGGATAGATGTCGGCGACGCGCAATTCACCCCAGTCGATCTCGATCTCGGTAAGGTATGGGCTCCGGATCCGTTCGTAGAAGCGGATCACTGCGTCCTGCGCTCCCTCATTGAGAAGGATGTAATCAACGGCCCCGCGACCGAACTGCGCCATCTCGTCGAGCAGGTAGCGGTTGACCGAGTTGCCGACGCCGAACGAGAACAGGCGCGCCCCTCCCAGGTGGGTCTTGAGGTAAGCGAGGATCTGCACCTCGTTCCCGATGTAGCCATCGGTCATGAACGAGATGATGCGCAGGCGATCCGGATCCTCCGGATAGTCGACTGCCGCCTTGACCCCCTCCAACATGATGGTTCCGCCGCGCCCCTCGAGCCTCTCGACGTACCGGATCGCCCTACCGATATTGCCTGACGTCGCCAGGACCGGAGATGGCGCAAAGCTTCTGGCTCCCACCGAAAAGCTGATGATCTGAAATGTGTCGAGGGGGTTGAGGTTATTGAGGGCGTAGAGCATCGCCTCCCTGACCCTGGCGATCGGAAAACCACTCATCGAGCCGGAACAATCGACGACGAAGATCATCTCTTTGGGAGCGATGTGCTCCTCGGCCGGCTGGTTCTCCGGCTGGATCAGCGCGAGGAAATACCCTTCGCCATTCGATCGGTGGGGCAGGAGAATCAGATTGGGTTTCACGCCATCGATGCGGTAACGGAGGACGAAGTCTCTGTTCGGAATCGAATCCTCCGGCCGCAGGCTGATGAGATCGGCGCCCATCTCCCCTCTATGGGTCTCGATCGCATGAGAAGGCGAGATCAGGTCGTAAACGCTGGTTCCCGCGTCAAGCCGGACCGTCAGCGAGATATTGTGACCCGAGCGGTGTCCCGGAGGCAGGACTGGCGGCGTGATACGCGATGCGTCGGGGACTTCCGATGTTTTGGGAGACCAGCCGCGCTCGCCGGCCGACATCGGCGTACCGGGAATGAATCGCGGACCGACGACCATCGGGAAGACGAACTCATAAAGACCTGACGTGTAGGGTAGCGTTTCAAAGTAGCGAATCGTCACCTTCACCGCCTCGCCCGGCATGACGTTGGCGACCGACTGCGTGAAGATGTTCGGCCGTTCCTGATCGAGTAATGCGGCGACGTGCCCCGCATGCCTGGCTCTCGTGTAAATCTCCCATGCCTCCGCCCTCTTCTTGATGAGTCCCTTGATGGTGCGCTCTCCCACCTCAATCTCCATGTCGTTGACTGCTGCCCGGTTGGGGAGAGGGAACACATACTCA
>CBDUYA010000224.1:0-5726 GCA_965371335.1 uncultured bacterium
CCAGGATAGGAATCTCCGCCCCATTCACCTCGATGACGGCGTTGTCGCCCCCCAGCCCGTTCAGGGCCGAGAGCAGGTGCTCGACCGTGGCTACCTCGGCGGTCTCCCGGCCGAGGGTGGTGGCGTAGGAGGAGCTCTGCAGGTAGCGATGGGATGCAGGGATAAACACCCCTCCGCGATCGCGCCGGACAAACGAAATGCCTTTGTCAGGCCCGGCGGGAAGAATCCTCAGGCTGACCGGAGAGCCGGAATGAAGCCCCGTCCCCTCGATCTCGACAGCGCGAGCAATGGTCTGCTGAGACTTCGCCAAGCACCCCTCCCGGCCGCTCCTGGGGCGGCCTGCAAGCCTTCAGTGCAGATGTCATGCCACGACTTCGTGCCAATGCCTTGAATCGATTTAACATATTTATTATCAATTGTTTATAGGAATAATGGCGATGTTCAGCAAGCCTTCAAGCCACCTCTGTGTTGCAAAAAAGCCACAGTCTCCTGTGGCCAATCTGCCAATCGTGGCCTTTTGACAACTGATATCGCCTGTGATATTTTCCGCCCACGTTGACGTGCTCCCGCTCGCCCGGCGGGCGGGTACCCGGCGCGTCCTCAACTTGAGATTAGCGAAACCTCGCTCATGAAAAGCGCACGAGCATGGGTGGAATGGTCGGTTGGGTCCGGACGGGCGGCTTCGTCCGGACGTGGCCTTATGGCGCGCGCGCGCCACCTGGAGCGCCGCCAGCGCATTCATGAGGCGGCCGCTCTTTACCGCCACGCCGGACATCGTCCCCGGCCCACACCCGGGGCCCACATCGGACTGGCCCGCTGTTTCCTTCAGCTGCATGCCTGGAGTGATGTCGCGGGGGAGATCATCGAGGCGGTCCGCTGCGGTGCGCCGCGCTTCCGGACGTTGTTCGACTGGGCGAATCTGCTCCTCGCCAACGACCGGCACCAGGAGGCGCTGCGCCTCTACTGCGAGGCGGGGCGCTACCGCGCGCTCAGCTCCGATCCCCGGGCAACCGCCCTCCTGCACTACAACACCGGGTACACCCTGGCCCGGCTCGGCAAGCACTTCGCCGCGGCCCGCGCCTACCAGCGCTGTCTCAAGCTGGTCCCCTCCAACGTCGATGCCTGGTTCAACCTCGGAGCAGTCTACAGCGACATGGGGGCCCATCGTCTGGCGCATCAGGCCTACTCCCGCGCGGTCGAACTCGCCCCGTCCGACCCGGAAGGGTGGAACAACCTCGGCAACACCTGCGCCGAACTGCACGATCAGGCCGGGGCAACCGAAGCGTACGAACGGGCCCTGGCCGCCAAGCCCGCGTATCACCCCGCCTGGAACAACCTCGGCAATATCATGCAGGAACTCAACCGTCACGACGAAGCGATTCGCTGTTATGATCGCGCCATCATGCTGCAGGGTGAAACGGAAATCATCACCCTGTTCAACCGCGCCCTCTCCCTGATATCGTCGGGGCGGGTGCGAGAGGGACTGCGCGACATGCATCGCTGGGCACTGCTCCCCCCCCTGCCCGATAACGGGGCCGGCTCGACCAAAGGACCGGACTGGGAGGGGTTGCTGCGGAGCCTGTCGGCCTGCGATCGACGCACGAGCGGCTGATGAGTGACGGCGGAAACGAAATCGAGGCAATAGCACATCGGCAGCTCCAGGAACGGGCCGGACGCCTGCGCCAGACCCTGGACGAAGCGCTGCGCGAATTCGTCCAGCCGCTCGAGTTGCCGCCGGGCGCCGGATCGACATCGATCGCCCCGGCGTTGCGCACTCTCCGCGATGCGTTGCAGGCGATCGCCGTCGCGAGTTCACAGAAAGACGTTCTGGAGGCCCTGCTGAACGCCGCTTCGGGATGCTACGTGCGCACCGCTCTGTTCGTCATGAAGCGGGACGGCCTGCGAGGCTGGGCCGGCCGGGGTTTCGATCCCGAATCCGGATGCGGCGACCGGGAGATCCCAGGCATCGTGATGCCGACCGCCGGCGATCACCTGCTGGCGCGCGCCGTGCAGAGCCGTTCCCTCGTGATCGCCGGCATCGAGGGCCCGGGCGCGGCGGTCACGGGGGCCTTCGGCGGCATTCAACCGCGTGATGCGGGGGCGATGCCGATCATGCTGCGCGATCGACCGGTGGCGCTGCTGTACGGCGACAGCGGATCGACGGGAGGACAGTCGGACGCGTTGTGGCTCGAGATCATCGGGCGGATCGGAAGTCTGGCGATCGCCAACCTTGCCGGCGAGCCGGCGCGCCGAGCGCACCAGAATCAAGCGATGCCCCGTCCCGAGGTGCTCCCACCCGTCACCCCGGCGCCGCCCGCGGCGGGCTCTCCACCCATCCCGCCCACCGACCCCGAGGTGCAGCCCCTGCTGGCCGACCTGGCCGATGCGCCCCGGCGGGAGCTGTCGGAAGGTGAGCAGCCGGTGAGCGAGGAGGTGCGTCGCTGGCACGAGGATGCCCGCCGCTTCGCCAGCCTGCTCGTCTCGGAGTTGATGCTCTACAACGAGGAAGCGGTCATTCAGGGGCGCCGGAACCGCGATCTGCTCCAGCGTCTGAGGACCGAGATCGAGCGCAGCCGGCAGGCCTACGCATCCCGCGTGTCACCCGAGATCGCCCGGTCAACCTCGATCTTCGACGATGAACTCATTCGCGTGCTGGCCGAGGGGGACGCTTCGCTGATCGAGTCATGATCGCCTCGTTGCCCGGCGCCGACCGGCCGGTGCGACGATCCCGCAGCACTTGCAGCAACCGGTCGTGGATCCCGCCGAACGCGCCGTTCGACATCACTACCACTACATCATCGCCGGCTGCTCTCCGCCGCAGGATCTCGACGATGGCAGCCACGCCGGGCACATGGCGGGCGTTCCGGCCGCGGGCCTGAAGATCGGCAACCAGACGCTCGCCCGAGAAACGCTCCTCGAGCGGCACCCGCTCCGCATGATCGACGGCGGCGATGATGACCTGATCCGCCGCGTCGAAGCTGGCGGCATACTCCTGCTGGAAGACGTTGCGGCGCGAAGTGTTGGTTCGCGGCTCGAAAACGGCCCATATCAGTCGGGCTGAGTAGCGCTCCCGGAGTCCTTCCAGGGTCAGCCGCACCGCCGTCGGGTGGTGCGCGAAGTCGTCGATGACGGTGACGCCGTCGGCCACACCCCGCACTTCCTGACGCCGCTTGATGCCTTCGAACGATCGCAGGCCCTCCCTGATCGCCGGCGCGTCCAGACCGCGCGCGCTGACCGCGGCGATCATGGCAAGCGCGTTTCTCAGGTTCTGCAGCCCGCACAACGGACTGGTGAACAGGCCCAGCGATTCGTTGCGCCGGATCACCTCGAAGGTCGTTCCCACCTCGTCGGTCGAGCGCATCTCCGCCCTCCAGGTGGCATCGGGCGCGACCCCGTAGGTCTCCACCGGACAATGCGCGGCCTCGCTCAACCGCCTGGCGTTGGCGTCGTCGGCGCAGAGCACCAGCAGGCCGTCGGGCGGCAGCAACCCGACGAAGCGCCGGAAGGTCTGTTCGACCGCCTGCAGATCCGCGAACATCTCGGCATGATCGAACTCGACTGAGGTCACGATCGCGGTGCGCGGCTGGTAGTGGAGGAACTTCGATCCCTTGTCGAAGAATGCCGTTTCGTACTCGTCCCCCTCGATGACGAACTCCTCGCCCCGACCCAGTCCGCCCGAGCGATCGAAGTTGCGCAACACGCCGCCGACGAGAAAGGAGGGATCGCGTCCCGCGGCCGACAGCACCCAGGCGATCAGCGCCGCGGTCGAGGTCTTGCCGTGCGTCCCGCCGACCACCATCGGATGGCGATCCCGCAGGAAGAGCCGGGCGATCGCCTGCGGCATGCTCAGAAACGGGATGAGCCGCTCGGCCGCGGCCACCGCCTCGGGATTGTCGCACGTGGCGATGTTGCCGACGATCACCAGATCGGGAGGAGGTTCAAGGTGGCTGGCGTCGAATCCCTCCATGACGGCAATCCCCCGGTCCCGTAGCTGGTCGCTCATCGGCGGATAGACCGCCCGGTCCGATCCGGTCACCTCGTATCCGGCATCGCACAGAAGCCCCGCGAGGGAGCCCATGCCGGTGCCGCAGATGCCGATGAGGTGAATACGCCGGAGAGAGGATCGCGCGCCTGGAAGGCTCATGGCTCCGGCCGCCGGAATGACCGCCCCTGGGACGCGGGCGGCGCCGTTGTGGGGGGAGGGGTCAGGGGCCCGAGGTGACGTCGAGCGTTTCGTCGGTGATGAGGCCGATCTTTTCGGCGCCGCCGCCGCGAATGCGGTCCATCACCTTGATGACGAAGTCGTACGGGATCTCGTTTTCCGACTGGAAGAAGACGACCTTCTCGCGCCGTCCCCGCATCAGCTCCTCGATGCGCTTCTCGACCTCGTCCAGGCCGCCCGGCAACTCCTCCCGGTTGATCATGATCTTGGGGTTCTCGACCGGGTTCTTGACCGTCAGGATCAGCTGGTCGGCGGTGACCACCTCCTGGAGCTCCGCTTCGGCCTTCGGTGGCACCGAGACGTCGAGGGTGCGGCTGAGCAGCGGGGTGATCACCATGAAGATGATCAGGAGGACGAGCACGATGTCGACGAACGGGGTGACGTTGATGTCTGACTTGGCTTTCGACGAGTCCAGCTGCATTGACATGATGCGCTCCTAGTCCTCTTCCCCGGGCGGCTTCTCGGTCACCAGGGAGATGGTATCGAACCCCGCCTCGTTTGTTTCGATCATCAGCTTCCGCACATCGCCGTAGGCAAGAGACCTATCGGCCTTGATCAGAACCGGCTTCTCCGGCATACGGTCGTGGACCTCGGTCATCTCCGCCAGATACTGGTCGCGGGGGACCGGCTTTCTCTGGATGTTCACCATGCGCGGACCGCTCATCGAAACGACGATGGCGTTCTCCTCGTCGGCGTCCTTTTTCTGCGTGTTGCTCGCCTCGGGGAGATTGATCGTAACGCCCTCCTGCAGCATCGGAGTGATGACCATGAAGATGATCAGCAGAACGAGACAGATATCGACAAAGGGCGTAACGTTGATGTCTGAGTGAACGCCGTGGCTACCGCCTCCTGCCATCCCCATTGCTGACTCCTTGCCGCTTCAGGAAGAAATCGATCAGCTCCGAGGATGAGTTGGCCATCTCGATCCCGAAGAACTCGACCTGCCCTATGAAGTAGTTGAACATCCACACCGCCGGAATGGCAACGGCGAGACCGATGGCGGTGTTGATCAGCGCCTCGGCGATGCCGGCCGAGACCGACCCGATGCCGCCCGATCCGGTCGCCGCCATGCCGGTGAACGCGTTAATAATTCCGATGACCGTGCCGAGCAGGCCGATAAACGGCGCGGTCGAACCGATGGTGGCCAGTCCGCCGAGGCCCTTCTTCATCTCGGCGGTGGTCAGCGCCGCGGCCCGCTCGACCGCGAGGCGGACCGATTCGACCGCATCATGGGTCGGTTCCTCTTCCTTCTCGAACAGAAACTGCTGCAGCCCGGCAGCCAGGACCTTCGCCAGGTGGCTCTTGCTGAATCGTTTGGAGGCCTCGACGGCCGCCGTGTAGTTCCCCTCCCGCAGCGCCTTGGTCGCCAGCGGCAGATAGTCAATCGACTGCTTCTTGGCGGCCCGGAACAGCATGAACCGCTCGATAAAAACACCCACCGAGTAAATTGACATTAGGATCATGACAAAGGCGATCGCTTTCGCCAAAAACCCCATCTGGTTCC
>CBDUYA010000225.1:0-5710 GCA_965371335.1 uncultured bacterium
CGAGGTGCTCACCCCCGACTCGTCCCGCTTCTGGCCGGCCGACGAGTACAGGCCGGGCGGTCCGCAGCGCTCCTACGACAAGCAGTTCGTGCGCGACTATCTGCTGAGCATCGGCTGGGACAAGAATCCACCGGCGCCCCGCCTTCCCGACGAGATCGTCGCCGGCACGAGTGAGCGGTATCGCGACATTCTACAGCGTCTCACCGACCGTTCTCTCGACTGAGCTCTTCCGACCCTCTGTGTCGGGCTGATGGGACGATCGTCAGGCGCGAGCCGTCGGATCGAAGCCGGCGTGCGCCGCGGGTTCCAGCGAGGCGAACATCATACGGGCGCGCTTCAGGCCGGCGGCCGAGTAGCGCGAGCGAGGGCGCTGCCTCAGGAAGCGGGTCTTCAAGCGTGCGATGCGCTGCAGCCGCGCCCGCACCTCGGCGGGATCGATTTCGTGCTGCTCGAGCCCGTGGATGAGCGCCTCGTGCGCCTCCTCGATGCGTCCCTCGGACTGACAGAACATCAATCCATCATGCCCGGCAGCGAAAGCCGCCAGCGCCCCGGTACCCCCGTCCTCCTTCTGATCGATGGCGCCCATCTCGAGATCGTCAGTCAGGATCAGACCCCGATACCCGATCTCGTCGCGCAGGAAACCGCTCACCACGGCGGGTGAAAGGGAAGCCGGCGTCACCCGCCCGCCCTGCAGGTTGGGATAGCAGGCGTGGCCGACCATGACGATCGGCAGAGAGGCCCGCAGGCGGCGATACGGCACGATCTCCCGACCCATCAGACCCCGACGGGAGCGCCGGATCACGGGGAGCGCGAGATGCGTATCCTGCCGGGCGTCTCCCAGGCCGGGAAAATGCTTGCCGACCGGGATGATGCCGGCGCGCAGGTGGGTTCGGGCCACGAGCCGCGCGAAGGTGGTGACGAGGAGGGGATCGGCGCCGAACGCGCGATCCCCGATGCCGTTGCGCTGCCGCGGCCCGGAAAGATCGAGCACCGGCGTGAAGTTGACGTTGAAGCCGAGGCTCATGAGGGCCAGGGAGGTCGCTTCCGCGTGGCGGCGCACGGCCGCTGCGGGGTGCCGGCGGCGCGCCAGAGCGTGGTTGCTCGGGGTCGGTCCGACAATGTGACGCAGCCGGTTGACCCGCCCACCCTCCTGATCGACGGCGATGAACGGAGGAATGGCAGCGCTCCGGTAGATGGCGTCGGTCAGGGCCCGTACCTGAACGGCATCCTCGATGTTGCGGCCGAACAAAATAACACCGCCCGGGCGGATCCGACGCAGGAGCGAGGCGAGGGAGCGGGCCGGTGTCGTGCCGTGAAAGCCGATCCAGAGAAACTGTCCGAGTTGCAGGCGGAGGTCGCGTTCGATCAACCGGCGCATCGGGACGGAACTGTAATCGAAGGCGCCCGGACGGGCAAGTCGATGGTGACTGGCTCCGGGATGGACACGGTGGCGCGGAGCTTGTTGCAGTCCGGTATTTATTCCCTTATCCATCAATAACTTACGCTGGATCTGGCCGTGCCCTGCGACAGCGACCCGCAACCAATGGTTTCCCCCTCGGTTCGGCCCGATTGTGCAACAAGCTCCGCGCCACCGTGGATGGCTTGACCCGCAGGGGAGGGCACCCTAAATTTGACTCTGACCGACGGCCGATTCCGCCGAACACAGCGTGGCGCTTCGGTTTCGGGCCGATCGGAGGGCGCTCCGGAGGGGGTCGCGAGATCAACCATGACAATTCATAGTAGCTTGAGAGTGAGGAGCCCCTGTATGTCGTGGGGGACGATTGTGCCGGTCATATTGACTCGTCCCGGCGAGGCTGGTAGCATCCGCTCCCTTCAGCAGAAAATAGTGGGTCGCTGAGGTGCGGAGGAGCCTGGTGGCGAAGAAGTTCTACACGATCATGGTCGTGCCCCACGCGACTGCGAAGTTCCGCCGTTTTCGGGTGTCACGCGATCTGCTGATCGCCGCGGGCAGCCTCGTCGGGGTCCTGTCGATCGGCGGCCTTCTCATCCCGAACCTTCTCTGGACGACGTCGAGCCTCCGTGCAAACCTGACACAGAGCCAGCGCGAGAACGCGGAACTGCGCGACACCAACCAGCGCTTCGATGCCTCGATCAGCGATCTGCGCGGCAAGCTGGCCGACATCGAGTCGAAGGCGGCCAAGTTCGCCCTCATGGTCGGCGTGGAGGACGTCGCACCGCCGCCGCTCGCCGCCGGGGGCGGTTCGTTCGACGTGCAGGGTCTGGCCCCCAGAGCCTCGGCGCCGATTCTTCAGGGTGAGATCGACACGCTGCGGAATCGCTCGGGACAGATCGAGAGCTCCTTCCAGGTGCTTGACACGGCGTTTCAGAAACAGGCCCTGACGCTTTCCTCGACCCCGAGCATCTTCCCCGTCCGCGGTCTGCTTGGCAACGGCTACGGATGGCGGCGCGACCCGTTTACGGGGATCCGTGATTTTCACCGGGGACTCGACATCATTGCGCCGCTCGGAACCAAGGTGGTGGCGCCGGCCGACGGAATCGTCACCCGGGTCGGGAGGGCCGGTGGGTTCGGGAAATCGGTGCTGCTCTCGCACGGACAGGGTATCGTGACCCGCTACGGACACCTGCAGGCGACCCAGGTCAAGGTCGGACAGCGGGTCAAGCGGGGAGAGCCGATCGCGACCGTCGGCAGCACCGGCCGCAGTACCGGGGCTCATCTGCACTACGAAGTCCTCGTGCACCGGCGTCACGTCGATCCGGTCAAGTACATCGTCGAGGAATACAAGACATTTTAGGGCCGATCACGATTCGGATCTCCGGCGGGCGGCACCGCGCGCCTCGTCTCCCGTTCTTGACTTCACCGAACGTTCTGCTATAGTTCCACCACGCGACCGGGGCAGGCGCGGCTGCTTCATTCGTCCCGGCAAGGCCGCGTCGGGCGCGGCGTTCCCTGGATCAGTCCCCAGCACAGCACCGTCACCAGGGTTCAGGCCCTCTCGAGGGCCGGAGGTCGAACACCATCCACCGATGCTGATTGATTCAGTCCTCAAGGCAATCGTCGGAACCAAGAATGATCGTGAGCTGCGTAAGCTGCAGCCGCGGGTCGTCGCGATCAACGAGCTGGAGCCGGAGATCTCGGCCCTGGACGACGGGAAGTTGCGCGCCCGGACCGACACCTTGCGGGGGCGGGTCGAGCAGGGCGCATCGCTGGACGACATCCTCCACGAGGCGTTCGCTGTCTGCCGCGAGGCCGCCCGGCGCACGGTCGGGATGCGCCACTTCGACGTCCAGCTGATCGGCGGGATAGTCCTCCACCAGGGCAAGATCGCCGAGATGAAGACCGGCGAGGGAAAGACCCTCGTCGCGACACTGGCGGCCTACCTCAACGCCCTGTCAGGCCGCGGCGTGCATGTCGTGACGGTGAACGATTACCTGGCGCGCCGCGATGCCACCTGGATGGGCCCCATCTACGGCTTCCTCGGTCTCACGGTCGGCGCCATCCAGCACGACATGGACGATGTCGCCCGCAAGCGTTCGTATGGCGCCGGCCTGACCTACGGCACCAACAACGAATTCGGCTTTGATTACCTGCGCGACAACATGAAGTATTCGATCGACGCGATGGTGCAGCGCGGCCACAACTTCGCCATCGTCGACGAGGTCGACTCGATCCTCATCGACGAAGCCCGGACGCCTCTCATCATCTCCGGACCGTCGGAGGAATCGACCGATCTGTACGGCAGGGCGGCGTCCGTGATCCCCCGGCTCAAGCGGGAAGCCGACTTTACGGTCGACGAGAAATCGCGCACTGCCGCGCTGACGGAAGAGGGAGTGGAGCACTGCGAGAAGGCGCTCCATCTGGAGAACCTCTACGAACCCTCCAACATGCCGATCAACCACGCCGTGCAGCAGGCGCTGCGCGCCCAGGTACTGTTCAAGAAGGATGTCGATTACGTCATCCAGAACGACCAGGTGATCATCGTCGACGAGTTCACCGGGCGGCTGATGCCCGGGCGGCGATGGAGCGACGGGCTTCACCAGGCGGTCGAGGCGAAGGAGAAGGTGAAAATCCAGAAGGAGAACCAGACCCTCGCGACGATCACCTTCCAGAACTACTTCCGCATGTACGACAAGCTGGCCGGGATGACCGGTACCGCCGATACGGAGGCGGTCGAGTTCGACAAGATCTACAAGCTGGAGGTGATGGTCGCCCCGACCAACCGCGTGCTGATCCGCATCGAGAATCCCGATGTCGTTTACCGCACGGAAAAGGAGAAGTTTGCCGCGGTCGTGGAGGAGATCGAGGAGCTGCATGGCCGCGGTCAGCCGGCCCTGGTCGGCACCATTTCGATCGAGAAGTCGGAAACGCTGAGCCAGCGCCTTCACTCACGGGGCGTCAAGCACGTCGTCCTTAACGCCAAGTATCATGAGAAAGAGGCCGAGATCGTCGCGCAGGCGGGCCGCCTCGGCGCCGTCACCATCGCCACCAACATGGCGGGCCGGGGAACCGACATCCTGCTGGGGGGCAATCCGGAGTTCCTCGCGCGCCGCGAGCTGCAGGGCGAGGCCAAGGACGGTGCGGTTTCCCAGGAACGCTGGAAGGAAACCCTCGAACGGCTGCAGACTGAGTGCCGGGAAGAGCACGACCAGGTGGTCGAGCTCGGCGGACTGCACATCATCGCAACCGAGCGCCACGAGGCGCGCCGCATCGACAACCAGCTCAGGGGCCGCGCCGGCCGTCAGGGGGATCCCGGGTCATCCCGCTTCTACCTGTCGCTCGAGGACGATCTGATGCGCATCTTCGGCTCCGATCGCATCTCGGGGCTGATGCAGACGCTGGGCATGGAAGAGGGTGTGCCGATCGAGCACCGCATGGTGACCCGGGCCATTGAAAGGGCGCAGAAGCAGGTCGAAGGACGGAACTTCGACATGCGCAAGCATCTGCTCGAGTATGACGACGTCAACAACAAGCAGAGGACCGAGATCTACCGGCTGAGACGGGAACTGCTCGAAGGGAAGGGGCAGGGCGAATACATCGTTCAGAAGGCCGAGGAGATCCGCAACTACCTGCTGGAGTCGACTTGCGATCCTAATGTCGATCCGGAGGAGTGGCGCCCCGATGACCTGCGCACCGGCATCCTGAAGTATTTCGCCATCGATCTCAACAGCGCAGGCATCGACTGGAAGACGGTCAACGCTCCCGATCTGAAGGCGACCGTCGACCGTCTGGTGCGGGAGCGTTACAGCGAGAAGGAGCGCACTCTCGGTAAAGAGGCGATGCGCCAGCACGAGCGGGCGCTCATGCTCTACATCATCGACACCGCCTGGAAAGATCACCTGCTCGCCATGGACCACCTCAAGGAAGGAATCGGATTGCGCGGATATGGCCAGCGAGACCCTCTGATGGAATACAAGAAGGAGTCGTTCGCCATGTTCGGTCTGATGAAGGAGCGGATCGAGGATGAGATCGTCACCAACCTGTGGCACATGGACGCCGTGATCCGCGAACGACAGGTGGAGATGAAGAGAAGCCGCGAGCGTGATCTGGTTTATTCGGCTCCGGCCAAGGAAGCGCCCCGGCCGGCCGCGCGAGCGGCCGCCCGGGTCGGACGCAACGAGCCCTGTCCCTGCGGCTCGGGCAAGAAGTACAAGAAGTGTCATGGCTCGGGGGAGGGCGCCGGCCCGTCCAACAGGCAGGCCGCGCCGCACGGCATGCGCGTTTGACCGCCTG
>CBDUYA010000226.1:0-5671 GCA_965371335.1 uncultured bacterium
TGCATTTCGCGACCTTCTCCCTTTGCGCGATCGATCGGGAGACCGGCGAGAGCGGCGCGGTGGTCACCACGCGCGTGCCGTTCGTCGGCCGCGCCGTCCCCTGGGTGCGCGCCGGCGTCGGGGCGGTGGCGACCCAGTCGTGGACGGTGGTGGAGTACGGACGGCAGGGGCTCGACCTGATGGCGGAGGGGATGGAACCGCAGCAGGCGCTCGAGCGGCTGCTGGCCGACGATAAGGGACGGGAGCTGCGCCAGCTCGGATTGATCGACATGCGCGGCCGGACGGCGGCCTTCAGCGGCAAGGAGAACGGCCCGTGGGCCGGCAGCCGCCAGGGGAAGAATTACACCGTGCAGGGGAACGTTCTCGTCGGCCGCAAAGTGATCGACGCCGTTGCCGATCATTTCGAGACCACGGCCGGGACCGGCATGCCGCTGGCCGAACGGCTGGTCCTCGCCCTCGAAGCGGGCCAGAAAAAAGGCGGCGACAAGCGCTGGGGATTCTTTCAGTCGGCCGCCCTGCGCGTCGCCGACCCGAACGATCCGGGACGGGGCGGCGATCATCTCAGCGTCTCGATCGACGTCGGCGAGCATGCCCACCCGGTGGCCGAGATGAAGCGGATCTACTACACCACGCAGGACCGCCTCGGGCATCGCGCTTTCTCCGCGATCCGGGGCGCCGACGTCGTCGAGCTGAAGCGGATGCTGCAGGCGGTCGGTTACTGGCGCAAGACCGGCGACCCGATCCCCGAACCGCCTGAGTGGGATCTCGATCCGGCGGTGATGCGCACCGATCCGGAGCGCTTGCAGGCTTATCTCAAGGAGTTCCGCGAGAAGGACGACGTGTTCAGCGACGCCTACGCGATCTACGACGCGGAAGCGATGGACGCGGTGGATGCTTTCCGCCAGGACCACGGACTGCAGCACGACGGCAACGCCCGCGGGCTGGTCGATGCCGCCCTGGTGGAGGCGCTGCGCCAGGCCTATTATTTCGGCAAGCGCTGAGTTGCATTTCTCACCAGGCCTCTGCTGCGACCGCGGAGCGCCCGCCGCGCCGCTCTCAGTCGGAGACGCGGCGGACAATCACCCCGGTGAGGAACGATGCCGGATTGCCGACCACGCTGAGGTCGATCGGCCCCGGTTCGTCGAAAGCGATATCGACGCTGCCCCGCCGGCCCGACACGGTCTCCCCATCGGGATGCCTGCGCACCGACAGCACGAATGGACCGGATCCCTGGGTGGCGATGCGCCAGGCGCCCGCCGGCAGCTCGACCTTAATCAGGCGCGCGGAGATGGCCCCCGCGAAGGTCGTCCCGAGCGCACCTGAAGGGTCGAAGCGCGCCTTGGCCCCTTCCGTGCTGGCGAACAGGTAGCCGGGGATGCGGATCACTTCGTCGCTTCTCTGCACCCCGACGCGCCCCTCCAGGCGGCAGAAGATGCCGAAGCTGAGAGGCACCGGGTCGGCGGCGTAGAAGTTCGCCAGGCGGTACCAGTCGGCGAAACGAGGATCCGCCTCCATCTCCCTCCCCCCCACGTAGGAGAGCCTCTCACCGCCGAGGATCCCCCCGATAATGATGTCCGGTTGGCGCTCGAAGACGTAGCGGCCGTCACCGAGCTCGTGCCCCTGCAGGCCCTGGCCGAATCCGGCCGTGCGCAGCCGCGCGATGTGGGCATCGTTCAGACCGAGCATGTCGAGCGAGCGGAGCTGGGAAAAATAAGGGATGGCGCCGGCGGCATCGACCGCCACCAGAGGATCGCGTTCCGTGAAGGCCCGGCGCAGCAGCTTGCCGATGGTGGCCCCCTTCCTTGACAGGGTCGGCATCCGTCCGCGGGCCATGGCGATGTTGTTGTCGTTCTGCTGCGCCCAGCCGAACGTCAACAGGGCGGCCAGCGTCCCGACCCAGGCGGCGCGGACCGCCTCGCGGCGGCGCCCGACGATCCAGTCGAGCGCCTCGGCCACCAGGTAGGGGAGAAGCACGAAGCAGGGCATCAGCATCCGGTAGCCGAACGGCCGGCAGGTGATGGTCGCCGCGTAGCCGGTCCAGACGACCAGCAGGGTGACGACGAGCAGGATGCGGGACCGGCGGCTCCGGTCGCGCCAGGCCACGTAAAGCGCGATGGCCGCCGGGATCCAGAGAGCGTAGGAGGAGAACCAGGCGTCCGCCACGCACTCCATGCCGAGGTCGACCCGCTTGGCGGTGAAGGCGACCTTGGCGCGGGCGGTGTTGGGGATCCAGTCGCCGTAGTAGGCCAGCCGGAAGCCGATCTGGCCGAGTGTCGCCAGTCCCGGCAGCGCGCCCAATCCGAGCGCGGCGATCACTCCCCGGCGCAGCGACCCGGCCCGGATCAGCAGGAACGCGCCGATGGTCACCACGATCAGCGGGGTGTCGGGCCGCGTCAGGCAGAGCAGAGCGAGCGGTATCCCCGGCAGGAGAACGGTCTTCCATCCAGGCTCGGCGCCGTCGAGCAGCGGCCGCAGGAGAACGATGCCCCAGGCGAGCAAGGCGGCGACCATGCAGCCCTCGAGCCCGGCGACCGCCCAGATGCCGACCGGGCCGGCGAGCGCGATGAACATCGTGCCGGCCAGCACCGGCAGACTGCCGCTCCAGTTGCGTGGTGGAAAGGCGACCATGAAGGCGGCCATCGCCAGGGCCCCGCACAGCAGCCCGAGGAGGCGTGTCGCATCGATCAGATCGAGCCCCAACCCGCCGAGCGCGGCGCAGCTCAGCACCCAGAGCAGGTTGGAGTACCCTTCCACCGCCTCGCCATCGGTCCAGGTCAACCCCTTGCCCTGCAGAAAACGCATGGCGTAGCGCAACGAAATGTAGGCGTCGTCGTAAACGAGCGGCAGGTAGCTTCGCGCGTGCACGATCAGGACGGCCGAAGAGAGCGCTCCGATAAGGAGAGCGATGGGGGTTCGCCGCGCCGGGCCGGGCGAGGTGGACTTCGTCATCTGTCCGTTCCGTCCGGCGGGGTGCCCGGATGCGACGGCCAGACGTACCAGGTGCCGTGCGCCGTGGCGATGATCCGCCCGCCGGCATCGACGACCTCCCCCTCGGCGAACGCCAGCCGGCGGCCGCGGCGCTCCATCCGCCCGCGCCCCGTCAGGACCGGTCCGCTGCCGGGATGGCGGAACTGGACGCTCAACTGGGCCGTGCCGCACCACTCCTCATCACGGATACCGGAAACCACGGCGCTGCCGAGCGCCGCATCGAGCATGGCGGAGAGCAGCCCGCCGTGCGCCACCCCCCGCCGGTTCTTGTGCTCCTCGCGCAACTCGAGCGTGATCTCGGCTCGCCCTTCTCCGGCCCGGATCCGCTGCAGGCCGATCAGGCGGTTGAAGGCGGGGATCCGCCCCGGGGGGATCTCTCTCAACCCGTTCGACTGAGCCCCTTGGCGCGACATCGGTCCCCCGGTCCTCAGCGGCCACTGCAGGAAGCGACCACCGCAGGCAGCGACCACCGCAAAAAAGATATTCTAACAGGCCCTGCGTCCCCGACAGCGCGCCATGCCGGCTCCGGATACAGCCTTTACGGCCAGGGACAGAGCCTTTTCCGAGGAAAAAGCTTCGCGCCGGCGCGACAGGCTCCAGGCTCCAGCGTGCCGACTTGACCATCGAGGGAGGCGGGCGTAACCTTACTGAGAGCCACGTGGCGCAATTCACATGTCGGGGGGGGCCCGATCCCATGCTCAAGCAGGCGGAACAGATGCAATCGACACCAACTCCCGGCCCGGAACCGCTTCCGGGCGGGATACGCAAGCTCCACGTTTATCTTATCAAGCCGTCCAAGTACGATGACGAGGGGTATGTCATCCGCTACCTGCGCGGCGTTCTCCCCAGCAACACCCTGTCGACGCTTTACTCGCTCACCGAGGATCAGAACCAGAGCGGCGCCCTCGGGGAGGGCCTCGAGGTCCACACCACCATCATCGACGAAACGGTGCAGAGGGTCCCGGTGCGACGCATCATCCGGCGCGCCGCCCGCCAGTCGGACACCCGCACCGTCATCGCCCTTGCCGGGGTGCAGACGAACCAGTTTCCCCGCGCCTCCGATCTGGCGCTGGAGTTCCGCGAGGCCGGCCTGCCGGTGATGCTCGGCGGGTTCCACGTCAGCGGCCTGCTCGCTCTGATCCCGAAGATCCCGGACGACATCCGCCTCCTCATGGATCGGGGCGTGACGATCGTCAAAGGTGAGGTCGAGGACAAGTGGGGCGTGCTGCTGAGCGACGCCCTGCATGAGCGGATGCGCCCCATGTACGATTACCTGCAGGAAAAGCCTGACCTTTTCTCCAAGCCGATCCCGGCGGTGCACGACGAGTACATGAAGCGCTTCGCCTTCCCCGGGTTCGGGACGATCGACGCCGGCCGCGGGTGCCCTTTCGACTGCTCCTTCTGCACCATCATCAACGTGCAGGGAAAGGTGATGCGTCATCGCAGCGAAGAGTTGATCGAGAAGCGGATCCGCGATGACTATCATTCCAAGGGGATCAGCTTCTACTTCTTTACCGACGACAACTTCGCCCGCAACAAGAACTGGGAGGCGATCTTCGACAAGCTGGTCCACCTGCGCCGGGATGAAGGGCTGAAGCTCGGCTTCATCATGCAGGTCGACGTCCTGTCGTACAAGATTCCGGGTTTTATCGCCAGGGCAAAGGAGGCCGGCTGCTGCAGCGTCTTCATCGGCGTGGAAAGCATCAACCAGAAAAACCTCGAAGCGGCCGGCAAGACCCAGAACAATGTCGAGGACTTCAAGAACCTGATCGCCGCCTGGCACAACGCCGGCATCGTCACTCACATCGGCTACATCCTCGGCTTTCCGCACGATACGGCCGAGTCGATCCGCGAAGACATCAAGCGGCTGCGCAGGGAGATCCGGCCCGACCTCGTTTCGTTCTTCATCCTGGCGCCGATTCCCGGCTCGATGGATCATCTGCGCTGCGTGCAGCGGGGCGACAAGATCGATCCCGACTACAACCGGTATGACTCGTTCCACGAAACGACGGTGCATCCCAACTTCCGGCCGGGCGAGCTGCAGAAGGCCTACCGGGAAGCGTGGAACGCCTTCTACGGAACCGCGAACATGAAAGAGGTCCTGCTGCGCAGCCACGGCAAGACCTACTGGGACATCTTTAAGAACATCGTCTGGTACAAGAGCGCCATACTCGAGGGACAGCACCCGATGATCTCCGGCTTCTTCCGGCTGAAGGACCGGACCTCGCGCCGGCCTGGTTACGCGGTCGAGGGACGCCTCGCCCATCTGTGTCGCCGGACGAAGGAAACCGTCCGGCTGCTGCGATCGTGGTGGGGCCTGCTGCTCGAGCTGGAAGAGATCTGGCTGCAGACTCACGTGCGCAGCCGCGAGCGCATCGCCTTCGTCAAGGACCTGCAGCACCGGGCGGCGAACGCCGTGCTGCAGATCAAGGGACTCGGCGGAAAGGAGATGAAGCAGCGGCTGCTCGAGCTGCTGCATCAGTTCCGCGGCGACGATGCATGGGAATTCCTCCGCCACCTCGACGGAATAATCCAGAGGCTGCGGGACTTCGACACGCGGCAGGCGCTGCAAAGCGCCACCGATCAAATCCGCGCCCTGCAGCGGCAGATCGAAACGCACGTGAAGAATGTTTCGGGATCGGGCTCCGGTGCGGGCCCGACGGCTCCTGACGCGGGCCCGACG
>CBDUYA010000227.1:0-5647 GCA_965371335.1 uncultured bacterium
CCCGCCGATGCCCAGGATGTTGGAGGCGTCCTGATAGGACTGGTCCTGGATTTGAGAGCCCAGGTCGGAAAAGCCGCCGCTCGATTGCAGCAAGCACGCCTCGTCACCCGACTTGAGGTCGATGAGCGGCGGGCCGCACTGCAACGGCGGACCGTCGGGGTGTCCCGTGATGTCCATGTAGCCGCACAGGGCCTGGAGCATCGGATCGTATCCCGGCGCCTCCGGCTCGCGCGTCCCCATGGCGGAGATGCAGCACCAGATCAGATCGCGGCGCTGCCCGCGCAGCGTTTCGTAGTCCATGCCGAGGGATGCGTGTCTCATCGGCAGGGTGTTGGTGCAGAAGATATCGATCGGAAGCTCGCGCACCAGCCGGTGCATCAGCTCGCGCCCCTTCGCCTCCTTCAGGTTGACGGCGATCGCCTCCTTGCCGACGTTGGGGGCCACGTAGTAGCTATGACGATCCGCGCCCGCCACCGGCCGCCCGATGTAGCGGTTGGGATCCCCTTTCGACCGGCGGCCGGGCACCGCAGTCGGCTCCAGCCGGATGACGCGGAATCCCTGGTGCACGAAGCGCAGAGTGGCGTACGACATGCTGAGCGCCTGCTCGACGCTCAGCACGACCGGGCGTTTGCCCTTCCGTCCTCCACCCTCGCTGTGCCGCGCGTGCTTCATCATCAGAACCGCACCGGTTCCTGGTAGCTCCCATAGACCTGCTTGAGCGTCGCGCAGACCTCCCCGACGGTGGCGTAGGCCTCCACCGCGTCGATGACGGGGGGCATCACGTTCGCGCCTGCCTCCGCCGCCGCGCGTACCTTGTCGAGCGCCGCTTCGACCGCGCCGCCGTCGCGCTCGCGGCGGACGCGTCGGAGCCGCTCGATTTGCACGCGGGCCTCCTCCTCCCGGTAGGGATGGATCTCGACCTCCGCCGCCTCTTTCTCCTCCTCGACGAAGCAATTCACGCCGACCTTCTTCACGGCTCCGGATCGGATGAGTCTCTCGCGCTCGTAAGCCTGGCGGTTCACCTCGACCTGGACCCATCCGTTGGCGACGGCGCGCACCACGCCTCCCCGGGCGCTCAGGTCGTCCATCAGGGCGACGATGCGTTTCTCCATCTCGTTGGTGGTGGTCTCGACGAACCACGATCCGCCCAGCGGATCCACCGTGTCGCAAACGCCGGTCTCGTGCATCAGGATCTGCATCGACCGCAGCGACAGGTGCGCCGCGTGCTCGCTCGGAATGGTGTACGCCTCGTCGTAGGAGCAGAGGGCCATCGTCTGGGTTCCCGACAGCGCGCTCGCCAGGGCATAGTACGCGCCGCGCACGATGTTGTTCTCCGGTTGCTGGACGGTGAGTCCGCCGCCGCCGCCCCCGGCGATCATGCGGAATTGCATCGATCGCGGGTTCCGGGCGCCGTACTCCTCCTTCAGGATCCTGGCCCACAGGCGTCTCCCGGCGCGGAACTTCGCCACCTGCTCCCACAGGTTGCCGTGGATGTCGAAGTTGAACGACAGACCGCCCGCAAAGCTGTCGATGTCGAGGCCGCGCGCCAGAACGTGATCGATGTAGGCCCTGGCGATCGACAACCCGTACGCCATCTCCTGAGCGGGAGTCGCGCCGGATTCCCGGATGTGGTAGCCGCACACGCTGACGGGGCTGTACCTGGGAACGTTCCGGGCGCAGAACTCGATCGTGTCACCCACCAGCCGGACCGACGGCTCCACGGGGTAGATCCAGGTGCCGCGGCCGATGAATTCCTTGAGGATATCGTTCTGGGCCGTGCCGCGCAGCGTGGCCAGGTCATACCCGCGCTTGCGAGCCAGGGCGAAGTACATCGCCATAATGGCCGGCGCCGCGCCGTTGATGGTCAGCGAGACGGTGATCGTATTGAGGTCGATCCCCTCGAACGCCTCCTCCATGTCGGCCAGACTGTCAACCGCCATGCCGACGCGCCCCACCTCGTTCTCGGCTATCGGATCGTCGGAATCGAGGCCGCACTGGGTGGGGAGGTCGAACGCCACGTTCAACCCGGTCTGGCCGTGGCGGATCAGGTAGAGGAAGCGCTCGTGGGTCTCGGCGGCGGTGCCGAAGCCGGAGTACTGGCGCATCGTCCAGGGACGCTTCCGATACATCTCCGGGTGAATGCCGCGAACGAAGGGATACTCGCCCGGCCGCCCGATCCCTCCCCAGCCGCCGCTCTCTTCCACGTCCTCCGAGGTGTAGACCGGCTTGATCTCGAGGCCGGACTCCCAGGAGAGCGAGTCGGGCTCGTCGCGGGGCGCCCGGCCCTTCCGCCGGCCCGGATCCTTCGGCTTGCTCACGACCGCACCCTTGCCTTGATGAAGCTCGCGATGGCATCGAACGGTGCGCCGGTGGAGAAGACGCCGTCCACGCCCAGCTCGCGCAACGCGGCGTGGTCGCGAACGGGAATGTTGCCACCCACGATCCAGAGAACGTCGTCACGCACACCGGCGGTCTGCAGCGCCCCCGCCACCTTCCGGCACAGGGGAACGTGAGCGCCTGAGAGGACGGACAGGCCGACCACGTCGACGCGCTCCTGCAGCGCCGTCCTCGCGATCGCCTCGGGCGACTGGCGCAATCCGGTGTAGATGACCTCCATCCCCACGTCCCGGAGCGTCCGGCAGACCAGCTTGGCGCCGACGTCGTGACCGTCGAGCCCCGGCTTGGCGACGAGCACACGGATGCGCCGCTTTCCGGCGGGTGCGGGCGCCGTCACGTCACCAGCCCACGCGCAATGTTGATCCTCAGGATCTCCGACGTCCCACCGCCGATCAGCGTGAAGCGGACATCCCGCAGGTAGCGCTCGACGGCAAAGTCGGGGGTGTATCCGTAGCTGGCGAACACGCGGGAGGCGCGGTCGCAGATGCGATACGCCGCCTCCGACGCGAACAGCTTCGCCATCGCCGCCTCATGCTCGTTCTTCATCCCCTGGTCGCTGCGCCACGCCGCCCAGTAGGTCATCCGCCGCGCCGCCTCGAGATCGACGGCCATCTCGGCCAGGTGCGCCTGGATCGCCTGGAACCTGTTGATCGGCTTGCCGAACTGTCGCCGTTCGCCGGCGTACTTTACGGCATCCTCGAGGGCGGCCCTCGCTACTCCCACGGCCAGCGCCGCGGTCATGACGCGGATCTCGGCGAGGATCTCTCTGAGGTAGACGGTCCCCTGATCAATCTCGCCCAGAGGACAGATGGCCGGCGTCTCGTCGAAGGAGACTTCGGACGTCGGGGATGCGCGCACCCCCAGTTTCTCGATCTCCCGGCCGACCGTGAGTCCCGGCGCACCCCGCTCGACGAGGAAGATCGACAGCTTGTCGTCGCCGGTACGCGCGAAGATGGTGAACATGTCCGCCACCGGCGCCGACGTCACCCAGGTCTTCCGGCCGGTGATCAGGAACCGGCCGCCGCGCTCGACCGCCCGCGTGGTGATCGCGCCGAGGTCGCTTCCGGCGTCCGGCTCCGTCATGCAGATCGCGCCGACCACCTCGCCGCGCAGCGCCGGCAGGAGCAGTCGCTTCTTCACCTCGCCGGGCGCGAACTTGTGGACGAAGTGCGTGCCCATCAGGGACTGCATGGCGCAGACGACCGCCACCGCAAGGCTGCCGCGCGCCATCTCCTCCATGGCCAGGACGTAGGAGACCACGTCGGCGCCGGCCCCGTCGGGCTCGGGGTAGCGCATCGCGAACAGGCCGATCTCGCCGGCCTTCCGGAACAGCTGCCACGGGAAGCTCGGATTCCGGTCGATCTCCCCGGCGAGGGGCCGGACCTCGCGCTCGGCGAAATCATGAAAGGTGTCGCGGATCGACTGCTGCTGCTCGCTCAGGGCGAAGTCCATACCGTCACCTCTTGGCCGTTCGGAGGGAGGCCGTCTGCTCCTCGAGGATGTCGAGAGTCTCGGGGTCGAGCGCGACGCCGTAGAGATCGCGCGCGGCCTGAATCGAGATGATCCTGTTCTTGACCTCCTGCTGCACCTTCGCTGTGGGTCGTTCCGTCGGCGGGCCGTAGCCACCGCCGCCCCCGGCGTGCTGCACGTAGAACGTGCCCGCCGGAACGTCCCGAACGAGATCCTTGCTGCTGGGCCGGATCGTCTTCCCGTCGGGGTAATGGAGCTCGATCTTGTTCAGCGCCCCCTCCCGGCCGCCGAACAGGCCGAAGGCCGGCTCCACGTCGCCGTCGCCAAAGGTGACGATCTGGGTCCCCTCGCCGCCGACCCGGTACCTGGTCTCCACGCCCAGACCGCCGCGGAACTTCCCGGCCCCCGCCGAGTCGGTCAGGTACTCGTGCTTGAGCAGAAGGTGCGGCGTCATGTGCTCGAACATCTCGTAGTCCTGATCGAGAACACCTCCCGAGGCGTCGATCATCCCGATGTGGTCGTAACCATCGCAGCTGCCCGTGGCTCCCGAGCCCCCCTTGAGCCCGATGAACAGGATGTCGACGTAGGGCTCGCGGTTGCGCGGGTGCAGGCCCGTGGAGAGAGAACAGAGGAGCTGATTCCAGCCGGCGGTCACCCGCTCCGGGATCACCGGCGCCAGCGCCCGGATGATGGCGTCGGCGTTGGGAGGACAGAGATGGTTGCCGAAGGTGGTGGCCGCGGGGTACGCCGCGTTGAGGATCGTTCCCTCCGGGATGATGATCTCGAGCGGTTCGACCATGCCGTAGTTGTGGGGAATGTTCGGGTTGACCATCTGCAGGAACGTCAGGATCGTAGCCGAGGCGCTCGATGTGTAGGTGCCGTTGACGAAGCCGTTGGTCTGCGGGTCAGTGTCGGAGTAGTCGAAGACGATCCGCTCGTCCTCGACCTTCACCTTGACCCGGATCTTGTAGGTGGAGCCCCGATTCTTACCGTCGAAGTAGACCGTGCTCTCCCCTCGGTAAACACCCTTGGGGATCGCCCTGATCTCGGCCTGCATCATCTTGCGGGCGGCGTCGAACAGAAACCGCTTGTGGGTCTCGAAGCGCTCCAGCCCGTACTTCTCGATGAGCGACAGGAACCTTCTTTCCCCCACCGTGCAGGAGCCGATCTCGGCCCGCATGTCATCCTGCACGATCGGCAGCCGGATGTTGGCGAAGATCAGATCCCAGACGTCCCGGCGCAGCACGCCGCGCTCGTAGACCTTCACCGCGGGGATGCGCAGCGCCTCCTGCCACACCTCGGTGGCGTTGGGGTTGTAGCCACCGCAGACGGCGCCGCCGATGTCCGCCTGGTGTCCCTTGGCGGCCGACCACGCCACCAGCGTGTCGCCGTGGAAGATCGGCTTGAACGCCGCCACGTCGTTGTTCTGATTCCCCAGCGTGAAGACGTCGTTGTGAAAGAAGACGTCGCCCGGGTAGACCTCGCCGCGGAAGCGCTCCGCGATGAAGCGGCAGACCGGCTGGAGCGAGAAGCTGAGGATCGGCAGGTTCTCGGTCTGCTCCAGCATCCGCCCCTCGGCGTCGTAGAGGCCCGTGACGAAGTCCTTGGCCTCGCACAGGATCGGCGAGCGCGTCGTCTTCTCCATGGTGACGCTCATCTCGTCGGTGATCGCCTTGAGTCCGTTGCCGATGATGGCCGCCAGAATCTTGTCGATCTTCGCGCCGGGTCCGGAGGACGATCGCCTGGTCCTGGACATGCTATGCCCCCCCGCCCGGGCTCT
>CBDUYA010000228.1:0-5633 GCA_965371335.1 uncultured bacterium
GAGCGTCTCTCTCGCCCGCCCCGGGATGGCGATCACCCTCGACGGCATCGGCAAGGGGTACATCGTCGACGCGGGCGTGGCGGTCATGAGGGAGCGCGGATTCCCGAACGTGCTGGTCGAGGCGGGGGGGGATCTGGTCGCCAACGGCGAGCGGCGGCCGGGGCGACCATGGCAGGTCGGGATCCGCACCCCGCGCGGGCGCGTCCCGAAGCTCCAGGCGCGCGTCGATGCCGCCGATCTCGCCGTCACGACTTCCGGCGATTACATGCAGCCGTTCACCCCCGACTTCGCGCAGCATCACATTCTCGATCCGCGCACCGGCTACTCGGCCCCCGATCTCGCCAGCAGCACAGTGACGGCGCCGATCGCCGCCCTCGCGGATGGCCTGTCGACCATGGCGATGGTGCTCGGCCCGCGCCGCAGCCGGGAGATCCTCGAGTCCCTCCCCGGCTGCGAGGGGTACTTCGTCACCAAGGATCTCGAAGTGACCAGGACCTCCGGCTTCGTGCTTTCTTGATGATCAGGATCCGCCAGGGGCTCGACGTTCCGATCGCCGGAGCGCCGGTTCAGGCGATCGAGCCGGGGCCGGCGGCGCGCGAGGTGGCTCTGCTCGGCGACGATTACGTCGGGATGCAGCCGAGCCTGGCGGTCCAGGTCGGCGACCGGGTCAGCCTCGGGCAGGTCCTGTTCGCCGACAAGAGGAACCCCGGCGTGCAGTTCACCTCCCCCGGCGCCGGTCAGGTCACCGCGATTCATCGTGGCGCCAAGCGGAAGTTCGAATCGATCGTCATCGGCCTCGGAGGGGAAGGGGAGGAGACCTTCCCGGTCCCCCGCTCGATCCCCGGCCGCGATGAGGTGCAGAACATCCTGATCACCTCGGGGCTCTGGACGGCGCTACGCATGCGCCCCTACAGCAAGCTCCCACCTCCCGGCTCGGTCCCCCACGCCATCTTCGTGACGGCGATCGACACCAATCCGCTAGCCGCTGACCCGGCGATCGTTCTCACGGGGAAGGAGGATCAGTTCAAACACGGCCTGCGCATCGTCTCGCACCTGACCAACGGCACGGTCTATCTCTGCCGGCGTCCCGGCGCGGCGATCCCGGGGGGGGACGAAGAGCGGGTCGCGGTGCAGGAGTTTCGTGGCCCGCACCCGGCCGGCCTGCCGGGCACGCACATCCACTTCCTCGATCCGGTGAGCGAGAAGAAGATGGTCTGGTACGTCAACTACCAGGACATCGTCGCCATCGGACACCTCTTTCTGACCGGGCGGCTCTCAGTCGAGCGGGTGATCTCAGTCGCCGGCCCGGCGGTCGACCGCCCGCGCCTGGTGCGCACGCGAATCGGCGCCGGCACGGCTGATCTCGCCGGCGCTCGGGACACGGCGGGGGATCCGGTCCGCGTCATCTCCGGGTCGGTCCTCTCGGGCCGCACCGCCGAGGGGTCGCACGCCTATCTTGGCCGCTATCACCATCAGGTCTCGGTTATCTCCGACGCTCGCCGCCGGTCGTTCCTCGGCTGGATCGGTCCCGGCTGGGGGAAGTTCTCGATCAAACCGGTCTACCTCTCCGCCCTCCGCGGTGGCGGGCACCGCTTCCCGCTGACCACCTCGTCGGAGGGGGATCCCCGCGCCATCGTCCCGATCGGGATGTACGAGAAGGTGATGCCGCTCGACCTGATGCCGACGGCGCTCCTCAAGGCAATCGTCGTCGGCGACACGGAGAGGGCGCAGGAACTCGGCTGCATGGAGCTCGACGAGGAGGACCTCGCTCTCTGCTCGTTCGTCTGCCCCGGCAAGACTGATTTCGGCTCGAGCCTGCGCGACGTCCTGACCCGCATCGAGGCGGATGGGTGATGCGGCTGCTGCGCAGGATGTTCGACGGCGCCGCCCCCTGGTTCGAGGGGGACGGAAAGCTCCGCCACCTCTACCCGCTCTACGAGGCGCTCGACAGCTTTGCCTTCTCCTCCAGCCGGGCGAATCCCGGGGCGCCGCACGTGCGCGACGCGATGGATCTGAAGCGGATGATGGTCACGGTCGTCGTCGCCCTCCTGCCGTGCGTCTTCATGGCGATCTGGAATACCGGGTACCAGGCGAATCTGGCGACGGAGGCGGGAGGAGTGGAGAGCGCTGCCGGCTGGCGCGGCGAAATCCTGACGGTGCTCGGCTCCGGCTACGACCCGGCGAGCATGTGGGACAACCTGGTGCACGGGATCATGTTTTTCCTGCCGGCCTACCTGGTGACGATGCTGGTCGGCGGCATCTGGGAGGTGGTGTTCGCCTGCACGCGGCGTCACGAGATCAACGAGGGCTTTCTGGTCACCGGCCTTCTCTTCCCCCTGACGCTGCCGCCCGCGACACCCCTCTGGCAGGTGGCGCTCGGCATCAGCTTCGGGGTCGTGATCGGCAAGGAGCTTTTCGGCGGGGTTGGCCGCAACATCATGAACCCCGCCCTCACGGCGCGGGCGTTCCTCTACTTCGCCTATCCGGCCGACATGTCGGGGGACGACGTCTGGGTCGCAGTCGACGGCTTCACCCAGGCGACCCCGCTGACCGCACTCACCTCGGCCGATCCGGGGGTGGGGCTGAGCGCCCTCGGAGTCGGAATCAACGATGCGTTCCTCGGCATCATGCCGGGGTCGATGGGAGAGACATCGGCCCTGGCCTGCCTGATCGGCGCGGCGATCCTGATCCTCACCGGCGTCGGCTCGTGGCGCATTATGCTCTCGACAGTGATCGGCGGCGCGATGTCCGCCTGGATGTTCGTCAGCATCGGCAGCGACACCAACGCTCTCTTCGCCCTCGGGCCGCTCTGGCATCTGATGATCGGCGGCTTCGCCTTCGGCCTCGTCTTCATGGCGACCGACCCGGTCTCGGCGGCGCAGACGAACGGCGGCCGGTGGATTTACGGCTTTCTGATTGGCTCGATGACCGTCGTCATCCGGGTGGCGAACCCCGCCTATCCGGAAGGGATCATGATGGCGATCCTGCTCGGCAACATCTTCGCGCCGCTGATCGACTGGTTCGTCGTGCAGCGGAACATCAAGCGGAGGGCCGCGCGCTATGGCTGATCCGACGACCCGCAAGACGTTCATCGTCGCCCTGTCGGTGGCGGTCGTCTGCTCGCTGCTGGTGTCGCTGACCGCCATCGGCCTCGCCGACCGGCAGCAGGCGAATCGGAGACTCGATCTGCTGAAGAACGTCCTCCTGGTCGCCGGGATGTACGATCCCGAGGGTTCGGTCGAGGAGGCATTCAGTCAGATCGAGCTGCATATCGTCGATATGGCGACCGGCGAGTACACCACCTCGGAGAAGATCGGCACCGGGACCTACCGGCAGAGGGCGGCCCTCGCCGACATGACGCTCAGCGACCACCTGCCGCAATCGGAGGACATTGCCCGCCTTGGCCGGCGCGAGAAGTACTCCTACGTCGGGCTGATCCGCGACGGGGAACGCATCGATCAGATCATCTTCCCGGTGCGCGGCAAGGGGCTCTGGTCGACCATGTATGCCTTTGTGTCGCTTGACGGCGATCTGACGACGGTGCGCGGGCTGACCTTCTACGAGCAGGCGGAGACGGCGGGGCTCGGCGGCGAGATCACCAACCCCCGCTGGCTGGCGCTCTGGCCGGGGAAGAAGCTGTACGACGATCAGGGGGCGCTCCGCATCCGGGTGATCAAGGGGGTCGTCCCGGCCGGGTCCCCGAACTCGGCGTACGAGGTCGACGGCCTGTCGGGGGCGACGATCACCGCCGACGGCGTCACCAACCTGATGCGTTACTGGTTCGGCGACGGCGGCTTCAAGCCGTACCTCGACCGGCTGCGGAGGGAAGGAGGGAACGATGGCTGAGCCGAAGGCGCGGGACGTCCTGCTCGATCCGATCCTCAACCGCAACCCGATCGCCCTGCTCGTGCTCGGTATCTGCTCGGCCCTCGCCGTCACAACCAAGCTCGAGACGGCGCTGATCATGACGGTCAGCGTCACGGTGGTGCTGGTGTTTTCGAGCGCCGCCATCAGCATGATCCGCGAGTACGTGCCGGGTAGCATCCGGATCTTCGTGCAGATCAGCATCATCGCCACGCTGGTGATCGTCGTCGATCAGCTGCTGCAGGCGTTCTTCTTCGACACCGCCAAGCAGCTCTCGGTCTTCGTCTCCCTGATCGTCACCAACTGCATCGTCATGGGGCGGACCGAGGGGTTCGCCATGAAGCACGGGCCGGCGTTGAGCGTCGTTGACGCCGTCGGCAACGGGCTCGGCTACGGCGTCATCCTCGCATCGGTCGCCCTGATCCGGGAGTTGTTCGGCAGCGGAAGGTTGTTCGGTCACGCGGTGTTCAGGCTGGTGAGCGATGGGGGCTGGTATGTCCCGAACGGCCTGATGGTGCTGGCGCCGAGCGCCTTCGTCATCATTGGCCTGTTGATCTGGCTGTTGCGCGCCTGGAAGCCGGATCAGATCGAGGAGAACTGATGATCGAACGGCATCTCGATCTGTTCGTGCGGGCGGTGTTCATCGAGAACCTGGCGCTCGCCTTCTTCCTCGGCATGTGCACCTTCCTGGCGGTCTCGAAGAAGGTGAAGACGGCGATCGGCCTCGGAGTGGCGGTGATCGTCGTGCAGACGATCACCGTGCCGCTCAACAACCTGATCTACCACCGCCTTCTCAAGCCGGGATCCGAGACGCTCCTTCCCCGCGTCAGCGAGCTCGACCTGACCTTCCTCGGCCTTATCATTTATATAGGAACGATCGCCTCGATGGTTCAGATCCTGGAGATGGTGCTCGATCGCTTCTTCCCGGCGCTCTACAACGCGCTCGGCATCTACCTGCCGCTGCTGACCGTCAACTGCGCCATCCTCGGGGGGACGCTCTTCATGGTGGAGCGCGGCTACGAATTCGGGGAGAGCGTCACCTACGGTTTCGGAACCGGCACCGGCTTCGCCCTGGCGATCGTGGCGCTCGCCGGCATCCGCGAGCGGATGGCGTACAGCGACCCACCGCCGGGGCTGCGCGGCCTCGGCATCACCTTCATCACTGCCGGGCTGATGGCGCTCGCCTTCATGGCGTTCGCCGGGATCGCCCTGTGAGCGGCGCGGATGGAGCAGCGAGGTGGCACGATGAGTGAGATCGCGATCGCCGTCACCCTCTACACCGTGATCGTGCTGCTCCTCGTCGGCCTGATCATGCTGGCGAAGCGGACGCTGATCCCGACCGGCGACGTGACGATCCGGGTCAACCGGCAGAAGGGGCTGGTCACAGGACGGGGGGGGAAGCTGCTCGGGGAGCTCGCCGGACAGAAGCTGTTTCTCGCCTCTGCCTGCGGCGGAGGGGGGACCTGCGGCCAGTGCCTCGTCAAGATCGGAAGCGGTGGGGGTTACATCCTGCCGACCGAGCGGGCGCACATCAACAAGCGGCAGGCGCAGGAGGGGTGGCGTCTCGCCTGCCAGGTGGCCGTCAGGGAGAACATGGAAATCGAGGTCCCTCCCGAGGTGTTCGAGACCAGGAAATGGAAGTGCAAAGTTCGATCGAATCGCAACGTGGCCGCCTTCATCAAGGAGCTGATCATCGAGCTGCCGGAGGGGGAGACGGTCGACTTCAAGGCGGGGGGGTACATCCAGATCGAGGTGCCGCCGTACACCGT
>CBDUYA010000229.1:0-5569 GCA_965371335.1 uncultured bacterium
CCAGAACGGTTCCGGCTCCGGCCAGGGATGGCGCGCGACCCGCCCTTCGAAGCCCAGACCTGCCCAGATCTCCTCGGAGATATGCGGCGCGAACGGCTGCAACAGGAGCGCCATCGATCGTCCGGCTTCCTTCAAATAGCGCTCATCCCCCTCCTGCATCGTCCGGGCGAAATCCTGCGCCGCGTTCAGCAGCTCCATGACGGACGAGATCGGGGTGTTGAGATGGAGCCGTTTCTCGACATCGATCGTCACCCGCTCGATCGTCTGGTGAACCTTGCGCCGCAGGGCCGTCACCCGGGCATCGTCCGCCCCCTCGTGCGGACCGGGAAGGGACGCCCGGGCCAGTTCCTCCGCTCGCGGCATGAGCAGCCGCCACACCTTCTCCAGAAAGCGGAAACAGCCCTCCACCCCCTGCTCGTTCCACTCCAGATCCTTGACCGGAGGAGCAGCGAACAGGGTGAAAAGGCGGGTCGTGTCAGCGCCATAGCGGCGGACCATGTCGTCCGGGTCGACGATGTTCCCCTTCGACTTCGACATCGCCGTGCCGCCCTTGAGCACCATCCCCTGGCAGAGGAGGCTCGAGATCGGCTCGCCGATTTCCTGCAGGCCGAGATCCCGCATCACCTTGGCGAAAAACCGGCAGTAGATCAGGTGCAGCGTGGCGTGCGTGATCCCCCCGATGTAAAGATCGATCGGGAACCACGAGGCCGCGATCTCGGGATCGAACGGAGACCCGTCGTTGCGGGGATCGCAATAGCGGTAGAAATACCACGATGAATCGAAAAACGTGTCCATGGTGTCGGTCTCGCGGCGGCCCGGCGCCCCGCAACGCGGGCAATCGACCCGGACGAACGATTCGACCTGAGCCAGCGGTGATCCTCCCGCCCCGGTGAACGGCACGTCTTCAGGAAGGACGACCGGAAGATCCTTCTCCGGAACGGGGACGGTGCCGCAGGCGCCGCAGTAGATGATCGGGATCGGCGTCCCCCAGTACCGCTGCCGGGAGATGCCCCAGTCGAGCAATCTGTACTGCGCCGAACGCCTGGCCACACCCCGGGTCTCGCCCGCGGCGAGCATCGCCTCCCGGGCCGCTGCCGAAGTCCGGCCGGCGAATTCACCCGAGCCGGTCAGAACGCCGTCCTCGACCATCGCCGCGCCGGGCGCGCCGGCCGGGGCCGCTTCGCCGGGCCGGAGGATCACGGTGCGGATCGGCAGACCGTACCTGGCGGCGAATTCGTGATCCCGCACGTCGTGCCCCGGAACGGCCATGATCGCGCCGGTCCCGTAGCCCCACACGACGAAGTTGGCCGCGTAGACCGGGATACTTTCTCCACTGTACGGATTGCGCACCCGCAACCCGGTGTCGCAACCCTCTTTCTCCTCCGGGGCCTCGCCGGACCGTGCCACCTCCCTGCCCCGCATCGACTCGATGAAGCGATCGAGGCGGGCCCTCGTCTCCCCCCCGGCATCGACCCGGGCGAGAACGGGATGCTGCGGCGCGACGACGCAGAAGGTGGCGCCGAAAATCGTGTCGAGGCGCGTGGTGAACACCTCCAGCGCCTCGGCCCGTTCTTCCCCACCGGCGCCGATGAGCGGAAAGCGCACGACGGCGCCCTCGCTGCGGCCGATCCAGTTGCGCTGCATCGCGCGCACCTTGTCCGGCCACGCGGTCAGTTGATCGAGATCGGCGAGTAATTCATCGGAGTAGGCGGTGATGCGGAGAAACCACTGCTCCAGATCCTCCACTCCAACCACCGATTCACAGCGCCAGCAGCGCCCCGCTTCGACCTGCTCATTGGCAAGCACCGTGCGGCATGAGGCGCACCAGTTGACCTTCCTGCGGCTGCGGTAGGCGAGATCCTTCTCCAGCATCTTGAGGAAGAACCACTGGTTCCAGCGGTAATACTCGGGCCGGTGCACCGCGATCTCGCGGTCCCAGTCGTAGGAAAACCCGAGCCTCCTGAGCTGCGCGTTCATCGTCTCGATGTTCTCGTTCGTCCAGCGGGCCGGGTGAACGCCATGCTTGATCGCGGCATTCTCCGCCGGCAGACCGAACGAGTCCCAGCCCATCGGATGCAGAACCTGATAGCCGCGCATCCTCTTGAAGCGCGCCATGGCGTCCCCGATCGCGTAGTTCCGGACGTGCCCCATGTGCAGCCGCCCGGAAGGATACGGGAGCATCTCCACGCAGTAGTATTTGCGCCCGCCGGCGCGCCGGGGCGCGCGCCAGGCCTGGCTGTCCCGCCAGCGTGCCTGCCATCTGGTTTCGATGGTCGTGAAGAGATCTTTGTAATCGCCCTGCATCAGCACGCTCCGCCGGGCCCGTCCTGGTCGTTGATTTCGGTGACGAGGCCGCCCATTCTAACAGCATTCCTGCGTGTCACACCGCCGCAACAGACCCCCGGTGGGCATCGACGTTCCAGAACCGTAACCGTCGCACATCATTCGCCGTTCTCCTTGCGACCTGAGACCCGAAACATATATTCGAAGCGCCTGCTCCATGGCTCAATTGGGGGGAGAAACGATGGCGCACCCAGGCGCGGTTCGACAGGAACTCGGGACGATGCGAAGCGTCACGCCGCCGGCCGGAATACTCGGCCTGCTGGCCGCTCCCGTCATTCCGCGCGAAACGCTTCTGGCCGCGCTGTCCGACCTCCCCTCCTCCGGCGTTGCACCCCTCCTGGAGCGTCTCGCCTACCACCGGGTGGATGGCCTGGCGTTCCGCGCCGTGGCCCGGCTGCCGCAGGCGGCCGTCGATCCCTGGCTGCGGGCGACCTTGAAGCGGCGGCACCAGCGCTGCACCGCCGCCACGCTGGTGCAGGCGATGGCAATGGCCGAAATTCTCCAGAGCCTCACCTCCGCCGGCATCCCGGTCGCGGTGATGGGGGGTCTGCGCAGTGTGGAATCGATCTATGGAGACGCCGGCTCGCGACCCATCGAAGATCACCACCTGCTGGTCCTGCCTGCCGACCGTGCGCCGGCGGCGGCGGCCCTCCGCCAGCTCGGGTTCGAACCGGACGGAGGCGTCCTGTTCCACCGGGGCGGAATGCAGGTCGATCTGCACGTCGATGCCCTGGATGCAGGGCGCCGCCGGCCACGGAGGCCGCTTTTCCCTCTGCCGACCGCAAGGCTGATGGCGCGGGCCGCTCCCGGACGGGTGGGGGGCGCGCCGGCGATGCTGCTGAGCCCCGAAGACGAGCTGCTCCTGCTTGCCGTCGAAACCGTGCGGGGCTCGTTCGACCGTCTCATCGGCATCGCCGACCTTGCCCATCTCATTGCGGCGCAGGGATGCGCCCTCCGCTGGGAGGTGCTGCGGGAGCGCGCCGCCTCCTCTCACACTGCGCGTCTGCTGGCGCTGGCGCTGAGGTCAACGGCCCTGCTCGGGGTGGCGTCGCCGTGGGAAGCGAAGCCTGGCGGCTCCATCGGGTGGCTGGAGAGGATCGTGCTCCGCCGGGCCCGTTCGCTCCGGCCGCTCCCCCTGCGCGGCGAGATCCTCATGGCCCTGTCGGCGCCCGGCATGGCCAGCGGGCTGCGCTGTCTCGTCGAGGCCCTGCTTTCCGCGCCAGGTCCCGGCAGGGTGCGGGGGCGTCGCCCCCGGCCGGCATCAGCGGGGCGAGGAGTCGTCCCCTTCCGCCGGGGAACCGGGCCACATCGCCATCAGGAGGAACTGGTTTATGGCCGTTGATCCCCGCCGTCGCCTCGTCCTCGAGATTGCCGGCCTCGGACTCGAGGTGCGGACCGTCGACCCGGAAATTCAGGTCGTCGCGGATCCGGCCCATATTCCCTTCCTCGTGAACGCGGGCGGCCCGGACTGTTCCACCATCGTGCTAGCGCCGACCCCCGATCGCGTCTGCCGCCGGCGCGGCAAGGGCCGGCCCGAACTCAGTTGCATCTGGCGCCTCGAGGAGAGTGAGGCGGGGCGTCTCCTCACCTTCCGTTCGCCGGTGTTCGGCGCCGATCCCTACCTGGCGGTCGAGTTCGACGAAGACTACCGGCGAGGCTATGGAGAAACTCTGCTTGGCGGTCCTCATCTGGCCGAGGGTCGCATGCGACCCTTTGTTCATCCGTTCGATGAGGTGATCTTCCTCGCCCGTCTGTCGCGAGGTCGCGGCGTGCTGGTGCATGCCTGCGGCATCTCCTATCACGGCCGGGGCATCCTTTTCCTCGGCACTTCAGGCTCCGGCAAGAGCACCATGGCCGAGCTCTGGCAGGCGCGCGAGGGCGTAACGGTCCTCTCCGACGACCGCATCGTCATCCGCCCGGATCGCAACGGATACAGAATCTACGGCACACCGTGGCACGGCGACGCCGCGTCCGAGGAACCCGGCTCGGCGCCGCTGGAAGCGGTCTTCATCCTCGAGCAGGCTCCCCGGAACCGCATTCAGGAGATGACCCCTTCGGCGGCGGTGGCGCAGATGATGGTCCGCGCCTTTCCGGCCATGTGGGATCGCCAGGGGCTCGATTTCGCCGTCCGCTTTCTGACCCGTCTCGCCGAAGAGCTCCCGGTTCACAGACTTTATTTCATGGCGGATCCCTCATCGATGGAAGCGGTTCTGGCGACGCTCGGCCGGACCGAGGCGGTCTGATCCAGGCACAGTGAGGTGAATCAGGGTGACTACGCGGAGATGCGCTCACGTCGCGGGCGAAAATGACACAGACATCCTGCTCGACGCGCTGCTGGAGGCGGGCCTCTCGGGATCGATCCCGGTCACCGATGACGCGATGCGTCCGGCGATCGAGCGCGATGACCGGGTCATCGTCGCCCCCTTCCTCGGCCTCCCCCGTCCCGGCCAGATGGTGATGGCGCGCCATCAGGGCCGCATCGTCGTGCGCCGCCTCGTCGAGGTCCGTATGGCCGGTGGCCGCCGCCGCTACTGCCTGAGCGCGGACGCCGCCCCGGGCAGGACGCTCGTCGTGCTGCGCGAAGATCTCATCGGCCGGCCGACCGCCATCCTCCGCCGGGGGATTCTTTGTCCGCTCGACGACGCTCCCCGCGGCCAGTCCCGGATTCTTTTTTGAAACTCAGTTGGCCCCGGCGGCGCTGCGCTCCTCTTCGATCCCATGGCGCAGCGCAGCCGTCAGCAGCGCCATTCGATCGGGGAGATCGGGAAAGCGGTTGGTGATCAGATCCTTGCCCCGCAGCAGCTCGCTCCGGAAGGTTTCGAGCAGGCGTCCGTCGTGCATGGCGCTGACAAACCGATCCGGGTAATAGAGCTTCAGATCGGACAGCATGATGCGTGCCAGACGCTCAATCTCGGCCTGCGGGTCGAGCGCGTCGCGCGGGTCGATCGCCTTCGCAGGGGCCGGCCGGAACGGCTCCGGTTCCTCTGCAGGAGGAAATGACTCCGCCGGGGGGGATACCGAAACCGCTCCCCGCCGGGCGGGCGCTGCAGCGGGAGCACCGGGGGGAGGCGCCGGGGTGGAAACCCGCAGGACCGGCCCGGGGGGCCGGCGCGCCGGGTCGTCGATCGCGCGCCCGAGGAGGTGCGCCAGCCGGTCCCGCAAATCCTGCTCGCCGATCGTATCCTCAATCTGGTCATCGGGCTCCAGTCCCTGCCGCGTGGTCTGT
>CBDUYA010000230.1:0-5559 GCA_965371335.1 uncultured bacterium
GGGGTTCACGCTGATCGAGCTGCTGATCGTGGTGGCGATTATCGGCATCATCGCGGGCGTTGCCACCGTGCAGTTTCGGCAGACGCCCCAGAGGGCGAAGGAGGCGGTGCTCAAGGAGGACCTGTTCGTGTTGCGGGATGTGCTCGATCAGTACTTCGCCGACAAAGGGGCCTACCCGGGGTCGCTGCAGGTGCTGGTCGATGAAAGATACATGCGGAAGATCCCGGTCGATCCCTTCACCGGGTCGGACCAGACCTGGGTGGAGGAGGAAGCGGACTTTGTCGACGAGGACCTCGGCTCGAGCGGCGGCATCGTCGATGTGCACAGCGGGTCGACCGGGACGGCCCTCGACGGCAGCCGCTACAGCGAATGGTGAGGACGATATGGCCCGAGACCCACGATGGGGGTATATTCTAAGGAAGGGAGTGCCAGGCATGATGCAGAACCGGAGAGGCAAAGCCGCCCTGCTTGCAGGGTTTCTGCTGATCATCCCGCTGCTGGGGTGTGACGACTCGGAGACGATTCCGCCGACTGGGTCGACCATCACGGTGGCCGGGAATCCCGCGACGATTGTCCTCGGATCTCAAGGTGAAATCGGCAGTTCGGAGATTATTGCCACCGTGCGCAGCGAGCTCGGTATTGCATTGCCGGGACAGGACGTTCGGTTCAGCGCCTCGGCCGGAGGGCTCTTTTTTGTCGGCACCAACCCACTTGACCCCGCCAATTCGGCCGCGAATATCCCCATTGAGACGGATAGTTTGGGGAATGCGATAGTCACCCTATTCAGCGACACAACAACAATCGTGACAGCCACCTCTGGCAACACCACGGGAACATTGACTCTTAACACGGTGATTGGGAACCTGAGCAACATCATCCTGAGCTTTGATCCTTTGACCGCGGGGTGCGCAGACTCGACGACCTTGGATCTGTGCAGCGCGAAACTCTGCTTGGCGGCCCGTGCCCAGGAGAGCGATGGGACACCCCTTGACGGCGTTGCAGTCTCCTTCCAACTGCGTGATCTGACCAGCACCTCAGGCAATACCTGGAGCGGCTCCTTCTTCCCATCGCAGGGTACGACCGGAGTGGGCAGCCCCACCCCCCCCACAGGGGTCGTGGAGACAGAGTTCAGACCGGACGAGACTCAATGCCTCGATGCATGCAGGAATCCTGACAGTTGCACTGCGAACATAGTCGCCATCAGCGGAGCGTTCACCAGCGCTCCCTTGAATATAACCATCAACGCCCGACAGTAGTCGGGAGGATTCCATGGCCGACACGAAGCGGCGCCAAGGCGAAGAAGGAGCGCTCCTGATCATCCTGATGATCGGGGTCGCCATCTCGATGATCGCCCTCAGCGCGGCGATGCAGTCGTGGTCGACCACCTGGAGGCGGGACAGCGAGGAAGAGCTGATCGCGCGCGGCGATATGTACGTCGACGCCATCCTCGCCTACCGCAAGGACCACGGCGGGCAGTTTCCGACCAATCTGGAGGATCTGGCCGAGCTCGGCCCGCGCCGGGTGCGCTACATCCGCCGGCTGTTCAAGGACCCGATCGCCCCGGACGGCAAGTGGGGGCTGCTCTACCTGATGCCGGGAGGGCAGGGGATCTACGACCCGGGCGCCGCCGAACGTCAGGCGGCCGGGGGCCACGCCGCCTTCAGCGCGGCCGGCAACCCGGCCGGCACGGCGCTGCCGCCCGGATTCACCCCGATCAACCAGAACCCGACCGGCTCCGGGGTGGCGCAGACCCGGGGCACGATCCCCGGCGCCCTGCCGGTGACCACAGGTCTGCCGGGCGGCGGCCTGCCGACCCCGCCGCGGGCGGGCGGCTTTGGCGGATCCGACGCGCTGGACGAGGACGCCGTCAGCGAGCAGCCGCTCGGGTGGCCGATCGTCGGGGTCGTCAGCCGGGCCTCGGGACGGCACGCCGAGAACACCTACAAGACCTACAAGGGCCACTCCCAGGTGAACGAGTGGCAGTTCCACGTCTTTGATCGCGGTATTCAACTGACCGAGGAGGGCCCGGCGGCGGCCGTTACCAGGCCGTCCGGCGGCGGAGCAGTCGGCCCGGGGTTCGGGGGCAGGTCAAAGGTCGGCGCAGCGCGGCGATCGCCGCTGGCGGGCGGCCCCAACGGGATGGGCCGGGGCGCCCGACCCGGCGGGCGACGGTCATCTCCCCCGGGGTATAGACCTCCGCGGGGGAATGATGCGCAGCCTCCTCCGCGCCGGTAGAGACCGAGGGATGATCCCAATCAGTCGTTGAGTGGCGGCAACGCAGCCCCGGTCGGTTGCGGCAGGACAGGGGCGCTCGATGATCGTCATGAAATTTGGTGGCACCTCTCTCGCCGGACCACCCGAGGTGCGCCAGGCGGGCGGCATCATCCGGCGGTTCGTCCGCCGCCGTCCCATCGTGGTCGTCTCGGCGATGGCGGGCGTGACCGATGAGCTGATCGCGGCGGCCAGGGAGTCGGCCGGCGGCCGGCCGCGCGGCATGGAACGTCGCTACGAGCGACTCCGGACCAGGCATCTGCGCGTGGCGCGCGCCCTCGATCTGCTGAACGGCTCCGGCGGGCGCCTCGAGCGGGATCTCGATCTGTTGTTCGCCGAGCTGCGCGAGCTGCTGCACGGCGTCCTGCTGCTGCGCGAACTGACCCGGCGATCGCTCGACCTGATCGCCTCCTTCGGAGAGCGCCTTTCATCGCGCCTGGTGGCGGCCCACCTGGGGGAGATCGGCCTGCGGGCGGTCTGCTGCGACGCGCGCGACCAGATTGTGACCGACGACAGCCACGGCGCCGCGGTGGTCGATTTCGAGGCGACGGTCCGCCGCCTCCGGACCCGCCTGCTCCCCCCGGTGCGGGCGGGGAAGGTGCCGGTGGTGACCGGGTTTATCGGGCGAACCCGCGAGGGCGCAACGACTACGCTGGGACGCAGCGGGTCGGACTACACCGCAGCGATTCTCGGGTACGGGCTCGGGGCGCGCGAGGTCTGGATCTGGAAGGAGGTCGATGGTGTCTGCACCGCCGATCCTGACGTGGTCCCCTCGGCCCGTGTCATCCCCCGTATTTCCTACCAGGAGGCGGCGGAGATGGCCCACTTCGGCGCCGAGGTGATTCATCCCGGGGCGATGCTGCCGGCGCGGAGGGCGTCGATTCCGATCCGCATCAAGAACACCTTCCGGCCGGCGGCGCCGGGAACGGTGATCGGGGCGCGCTCCTCCGGGAAGGACGCCTCCATGATGATCAGCTCCATGGACGGTATGGCGCTGGTGACGATCGAAGGAACCGGGATCTTCGGCCAGCCGGGCATGGTCATGCGCCTGCTGACGCCGGTGGCGATGGCCCGCACCAACATCTACATGATCTCGATGTCGTCGTCCGAGTACAACGTGTCGTTTGCCATCCGCGAAGAGGACGTGGAACGGACGGTGCGGTCGCTGCAGGCCGACTTCCGCGAGCGCGGGCTGTTCGGCGATCAGGTGGCGCACATCACCGTGGAACGGGGCATGTGCGCTCTGGCCGTCGTCGGCGCCGGCATGCGCGGGCAGCACGGGATCGCCGGCCGGATCTTCAGCGCGCTCGGCGACCGCCGGGTGAATGTGGTGGCGATCGCGCAGGGATCGTCGGAGTACAACATCACCGTGATGGTCAGGGCGGACGCCATGCGGCGCGCCGTGCGCGCCGTTCACCAGCGTCTCAACGGACCGGCGCGGAGCCGGCCGCGGCGAGCCGCGAGGAGGGCCGGCTGATGCCTCTCCGTCTCAGTATCCTGCAGTTCGGGAGGGGGAACGTCGGAGCGAGCCTCATCGGCCAGATCGCCGCGCGGCGCCGGGCGATTCGCGAGCGGCTCGGCATCGAGCTTGTCTATGGCGGCATCGCCGGCCGCAGCGCGGCGGCGCTGTCGGCGCGGGGGATCGATCTGCACCACTGGAGAGAGGAGGTCGACCGGGGGGGGCCAGCGACGGCGCATGACCTGCTCGAGTCGGCCTCCCGGGAGCTTTCCGACCCGAAGGTGCTGGTCGACGCCACGGCGGCCGACGGCATGGTTGATCTGCACTGCGCCGCCCTGCAGGCCGGCTTCCACGTCGTGACCTGCAATAAAAAGCCGATCGCCGGGGCGCTGGCCGATTACCGGAAGCTGCGGGCGGAGAGCCGGGCCGCGTCCCGTTTCTACCTGCACGAGGTCACGGTCGGCGCCGGGCTGCCGGTGATCGCCACCCTGCGGGAGCTGGTCGTCAGCGGCGATACCATCCGCACCATCGAGGGCTGCTTCTCCGGAACCCTGAACACCCTGTGCGCCGGCATGGACCGGGGCGAGCGGTTCTCATCGCTGCTGGCCGACGCGCGGGCCCGGGGCTTCACCGAGCCGGATCCACGCGAAGACCTGAGCGGGCGGGACGTGGCGCGCAAGGCGCTCATCCTGGCGCGGGTGACGGGGCTCATGATCGAGCCGGACGAGGTCGAGTGCACGCCCTTCTGCGAGACGGAGAGCGGCGCTGACGCCGAGTCGTTCATGGGTGGCGTGGATCGCTACGACGACCGGCTCGCGGCGCGCTGGCGGGAGGCTGCGGCCCGCGGCCAACGGCTGCGCTTCGTCGCCACCGTCGAGGCGGGCTGTCGCGCCGGCCTGCGCGAGGTCCCGGCGGACGGACCGCTCGGTCGACTGACCGGGCCGGAAAACGTCTTCGCCCTGTCGACCGAACGCTACCGGGAGCACCCCCTGGTGATCTCAGGTCCGGGGGCCGGACCGTCGGTCACGGCGGCGGGGGCGTTCGGCGACCTCCTCAACATCGCGCGGGCGATCGCCCGCACCGGATGGAAAGGGTAAGCGATGGCACGCCGGACGGGCGGGAACGGAGACGGGCGTCTGCCGGTCGCGATCCTCGGGGCGACCGGGGCGGTTGGACAGCGCTTCGTGTCGCTTCTCGATGGCCATCCCTGGTTCCGCGTGGCGGCCCTGGCGGCCTCGGAAAGATCGGCGGGAAAAAGGTACAGGGATGCGGCGCATTGGTTGCTGGACAGACCGATGCCGGATTGGGCCGCGGCGATGGAGGTGGTGCCATGCCGGCCGGGACTGGAGGCCCGCCTGGCGTTCTCCGGCCTCGACGCCGCGGTCGCCGGCGAAGTCGAGCAGTCGTTCGCGGCAGCCGGTCACGCCGTGGTGAGCAACTCGCGCAACCACCGGATGGATCCCGAGGTGCCGCTGCTGGTGCCGGAGATCAATGCCGAACACCTCGGCCTGATCGCGGCGCAACGGAAGCGGTTTCCCCGGGGTGGGCTGATCGTCACCAATCCCAACTGTTCGACCATGGGGCTGGTGCTGGCCGTGGCGCCGATTCACCGCGCGTTCGGCATTGAGCGGCTGGTGGTGGCGACGCTGCAGGCGGTGTCCGGCGCGGGCTATCCGGGCGTGCCGTCGGCTGACATCCTCGATAACGTCATGCCGTACATCCCCTCTGAAGAAGAGAAGATGGAGTCGGAGACGCTGAAGATCCTCGGCCTGCCGGGGGCTCCGGCCGGCTTTCCCGTCAGCGCGCACTGTCACCGCGTCCACGTGTCG
>CBDUYA010000231.1:0-5553 GCA_965371335.1 uncultured bacterium
TCCTTGGCACTCTCGCCTGCGGGCAGGGGGCGCCCCCCGCCCCCGACGGCGAGCAGCTCTTCCGGTTCCGGCTGCGCGAGGATCCGCCAACGCTCGACCCCGCCCTCTCCACCGACAACCTCTCGGAGTCCGTCGTCATGAATGTGTTCCGCGGCCTCGTCTTCATGGACCCGGAAACCCTGCGGGTACGCCCCGCGGTCGCCTCATCGTGGACCATTTCCGACGATCGCCTGCATTATGTCTTCACCCTGCGGGACGACGTCACCTTTCATAACGGCCGCGGCGTGACCGCCGACGACGTTCGCTACTCGTTTGAGCGGTTGCTGCGCAGGGAAACCAATTCGCCCCGGCGGTTCGTGCTGGAACCGGTTGCGGGCGCGTCCGCATTCACCGAGGGCAAGAGCGACAACGTCGAAGGACTGGAGGTGATCGACGGGCGGACGGTCGCCCTCCACCTGTCGAAACCGTTCGCGCCGTTCCTCGGGATGCTCACCATGGCGGCGGCTTCTCTCGTGCCGCGCGAGGTCTACGACGACCCCGATGCGGCGTATCTGCGCGCTCCCGTCGGCTGCGGCCCCTTCCGCGTGACGCGCTGGGAACAATCGAACTTCATCGAAATGCGTGCCTTTGACAACTACTTCGAAGGGCGGCCGCAACTCGATCGGGTGCTGGTCCGGATCATCGAGAACCACGAGAGCGCCCTGCAGGAATACCGCGCCGGCGGTCTCGACAGCCTGGACGAGCCGCCGGGTCCGGGCACAGGCGAGGTCTACGCCGAGTTGCAGGATGAGATCCTCCGCTATCCGTATATCGCCACTGGCTACATCGGGTTCAACGCGGCTCTCCCGCCGTTTCGCGGCAATGCGGCCCTGCGTAAGGCCTTCAATTACGCGGTCGATAAGAAGTACCTGTGGGAGGTGCTGATGCCGGGAGGCAGTCTGCCGGCGCGCGGCATCATCCCGCCCGGGATTCCCGGCTACGATGAAACCATGCCCGGCTACCCGCACGATCCGGAGCGCGCCCGGCGTCTGCTGGCGGAGGCCGGCTATCCCGGCGGCGAGGGATTGCCCAGGGTGACCCTGTGGATCAACACCAGCGAGGACAACCGCCGCATCGCCCAGCAGATTCAGATCGACCTGCGCAACGTCGGCGTGGGCGTGAAAATCCGTGAGGTCGACTGGGGCGCCTACCTGAAGGCGGTGGAAGGGACACAGGAGCAGCCGGGCGAAGCGCAGATGTTCCGCTTCGGATGGTTCCTCGACTATCCCGACGCCGACGCCATTCTCAGGCTCACGCTTCATTCGGCGAACATCGGGCCTCTCGGCAACTACTTCCGCTACGACAATCCGGTATTCGATCGCCTCGTCGACGAAGCGCTGGTGCTGACCGATCCCGATGCCCGCGCCGCGCTGTACCGCGAGGCTGAGCGGATTGCGGTCATGGAGGACGCCGTCTGGCTGTTCCTCAATCACTATCAGTCGTCGACTCTGTTCAAGCCACACGTCAGGGGAATCGTGCCGACGCCTCTGGGAGAGTTCCGCATTCCCCTCGAAAGGCTTCGGATCGAGAGACCGCAGCCCTGACCTGACGCTCCCTCCGGGAGCGGGGAGCCCGTCGATGCCCGGGTACATCGTGCGCCGGATTCTCGGCGTAGTGCCGGTCCTTCTGGCCGCCGCCACCATCGTCTGGTGCCTCATGTTCTACCTGCCCGGCGACCCGGCCAGGCTGATCGCCGGAGGACAGGGGGTCGATCCCCGGGTTCTCGAATCGATCCGCGAGGAGTGGGGGCTCGATGCTCCGGCCCCCATCCAGTACCTCCGCTACCTCGGCAAGCTGCTGCGCGGCGACCTTGGCGAGTCCTACATTCAGCGCCGCCCGGTCGCTGAAATCATCGGCGACCACTTCCCCCCGACGCTGATTCTGGCGGTCGCGGCCGTCTTTCTGGCCGCCGGCGGCGGCATGTTCCTCGGATCGCTGGCCGCGTTTACCAGAAACCGGCTGCTCGATGAACTGGTGCTGGTGCTCGCCCTGCTCGGAACTTCGACCCCGGTCTTCTGGCTCGGACTGATGTTGATGCTCCTGTTCGCATCGCATCTCGGCTGGCTGCCGGTGCTCGGATATGGAATGGAAGGCGCCGTCATCCCGTGGCTCGGTGTTCGCCTGCCGGAATGGAATCATCTCGTGCTGCCGGCCGCCACGCTGTCGCTCGTCTCGCTCGGCGTCATTGCCCGACTGACCCGCACCAGCCTGATCGAAACCAGCGGTGCCGAATACCTCGTCACCGCTTCCGCCAAGGGGGCGTCCAGGCTGCGGGTTTTCACCCGTCACGCCCTGAAGAACGCACTCATCCCGGTGGTCACCATCGTCGGGATCGACTTTGCCGCCATGCTGGGGGGCGCCGTGGCGACCGAATACGTGTTCGCCTGGCCGGGACTCGGCAAGACGATTGTCCGGGCGATCGCGCTTCAGGACCTGCCGGTGGTGGAGGGTGGCGTCCTGTTCCTCACTCTCATCTTCGTCCTCGTCAATCTCGCGGTCGATCTCCTGTACGTCCATCTCGATCCCCGCATCAACTACCGGCCCGCCGCCTGACCCGTCGAGGGGCAGGCTCCTGATAGAATGGCCGCCCACCGGAGGTTGTGCGATGGCATCGACCGAATGGGCGACCGGCGACGGCCCTCCCGGCCCCAACATCTACGGATTCGATGGAGACGAGCTCACGGCGCTCGTCGCGGGGATCGACGCGCCCGCTTTCCACGCGGCACAGATCTATAGCTGGATGTACGGCCGGCAGATCGTGAACTTCGCGGAGATGACCGATCTCCCGTCCCGGGTGCGGGAGACCCTGCACACCCGGCACCACATTGCCTGGCCGGAGATCCGAGACTCGCGCAGCTCGTCGGACGGATCACGCAAGTACGTTCTGGGGCTGGCCGGAGGAGGCGAAGTCGAAGCGGTCTACATTGTGTACGGCAGCCGGATCACCCTCTGCCTCTCCTCGCAGATCGGGTGCCCGCTCGATTGCCGCTTCTGTAAGACCGGCACGATGGGCCTGGTCAGAAACCTGACTGCCGGTGAGATCGTCGGTCAGGTTGCCGCCGTGGCCCGCGACACCGGCCTCGATCCCACCTCCTCGCGCATCGTCTTCATGGGCATGGGGGAGCCGCTCGCCAACTACGACGCGGTCCTGACCGCATTCCGGATCCTCGCCGACCCGAAGGGATTCGCCATCCCCTCGCGGCGCGTCACCCTCTCGACCGTCGGGTTGATACCGGGGATCGAGCGGCTGGCGCAGGAGAGATTGCGACCCCGTCTGGCGGTTTCGCTGGTCACCGGCGACGACCGGATGCGCAGCGAGCTGATGCCGATCAACCGCAAGTACGGGCTCGACCGCCTGATGGAGACGTGTCGCCGGTTCCCGCTTCGCCCCCGGGAGCGGATCACCTTCGAGTATGTCCTGCTCTCCGGCGTGAACGATAATATCCGGGACGCCGCGAGCATCGCCGCCCGCGTGCGGGGAGTCCGCTGCAAGGTGAATGTGATTCCTTACAACGAGGCCGGGATGCCCGGCTACCGGACGCCGTCACCGGAGCGTGCCGCCAGGTTTCGGGACGCGCTGCTGGAGCGTGGTATCCCGGTCACGATCCGCTGGAGCCGCGGGCAAGACATCGGCGCCGCCTGCGGCCAGCTGGTCCGCGGCTCAGCCCGCCGGCCCCTCCAGGAGAACCCGTAGGGCGCGGACCGCCTCGGCGGGATCATCGGCCGCACCGATGGCGGTGATGGCGGCAATCCCCGCAACCGGGATGTCCCGGATTTCGACGATCGTCTCCCGGTTGATGCCGCCGATCGCCCAGACCGGCCGGCGCGCCGATCCGGCGAGCTTGCGGAGCGCCGGAATCCCCTGGGGCGATCCGCAGGCGATCTTGCTCGGGGTTGCGAAGATTGGCCCGAAGAAGAGGTAGTCTGCCCCCGCTGCGGCGGCCTCGCGTGCCTCGGCCGCCGAGTGGACGGAGCGGCCGATCTGAAAGCGGCCCCTGGCGCGGTCGCGCACCGCCTTGGTCGGCAGCCCCTCGGCCGGCAGATGAACACCGGTCGCCCTGGCGGCGAGGGCAACATCGAGACGATCGTTGACCACGATGCGGCAACGGCTGCGCCCCCGCTTCACCAGATCCTGAGCGCATCGCACCAACTCGAGCAGCTCACCCGCCGGGAGATCCTTCTCACGGATCTGCAGCAGATCGAGCCCCCCCGCGACGGCCGCTTCGATGACCTCGAGCAGGGGCCGGCGGCCGGTCATCTTACGATCGGTGACGTAGCAGATTCCCCTGCCCGTCATGGCTCCCTCGAGGCGCGGCAGTAGTCGACGAAATCGAACATGGCGCTGAGCAGGAGCAGGAATCCGAACGCCGACACGGCGCCTCGAATCTGGCCCATCATAAGGTATTCCCCCAGCCGCGGCGCCTGCGCCATCGAATTGCGCACCCAGAGCGCCGACCACGGAACCATCAGGAGGAAGATGCCCGCTTCGACACAGTACAGCAGGTAGATGAAAGACAACAGTGGTCGCGTCACGCCCCTTCCGGCCCTCCTGTTTCGCCAGCAGGGTACCAGATTGACCGCCTCTTCTCTTCTGATAAAATGCCTCCTCCTGTGAGCCGTCCGGCCCCCGCCAACGAGGGTGCCCCAGAGTTGCCGATGACCCCGATTCGTGTCGCATCCGTCCACTATTTGAACGCCGATCCCCTGACCTGGGGGTTCGAGCACGGGGACGCAGGTCGCTCCGTACGCCTGTCGCGGCATGCACCCTCGCGAATCCCGGACTTGCTGGCGTCCGGGGAGGTCGACGTCGGGCTGATTCCTTCAATCGAGTACCAGCGTGTCGGCGGCCTGGAACTCCTTCCCGGCATGGGAGTCGGCTCGAATCTCAGAGCCAGGTCGGTGCTCCTCGTTTCATCCCGGCCGATGGAATCGATGCGCAGCGTCGCACTCGACGGCAGCTCGCGCACCTCCGCCGCCCTGCTGCGGAGCGTTCTCGCCCACCACGGGGTTACCGGCGTCGCCTTCAGCGAGCGCCCTCCTGCACTGCCCGATATGCTGGCCGATCACGATGCCGCTCTGATCATCGGCGACCCTGCATTGACCTGCGATACCAGCGGGCTCCGGGTCTGGGATCTTGGCGCAGAATGGCACCAGATCACGGGGCTCCCGTTCGTCTTCGCCGTATGGGCCAAACGAACCGTCACCTGTCTGCCGGAAGGGGCGGTGCCGTTCCTGGCGTCGCTCCAGGAAGGTCTCGCCCATATCGACGAGATCGCCGGGACAATGGCGGCGACGCTCGGCCTGCCGGCCCGCTCGCTGCAGGAGTATCTGCGGGTCGATCTTCACTACGACCTGGGAGAGCGGGAGGCGCGGGCCATGGATCTCTTCTTCCGGCAGGCCCGTGAGCTCGGCCTGGTGCCGGGACATCGACCGATCCGGTTTCTGGCCCGCCCGTCGGAGGCTCCCCGTCCTTCCGTGGAGATCGATCCATGAAGCCGGACACGGCGCACCGGA
>CBDUYA010000232.1:0-5530 GCA_965371335.1 uncultured bacterium
TCCAACAGCGGCATCCAGGCGATCCGGGCGGTGTTCACCCTGTGGGCCCTCGCCGGCCAGCTCGACGTGCCGGGCGGCCTGGGGCTCGCCATGCTCGGCAGCCACTTCCCGATCAACCACTCGATCAACCTCGAAAACCCCAACCTGGAGCGGGCCGTCGCCCGCGATCGTTTTCCGATCTACACTCACTATCGCAACGAGTCGCACGCCGGCGGGCTGGTCGATGCGGTTCTCAACGGGGACCCCTACAGAATCCGCGGCCTGATCGTGCACGGCGGATCGATCCTCACATCGTGGCCGCAGACGCCGGTCTGGCGGGAGACCCTGTCGAAGCTCGACTTCATGGTCTGCATCGACCGGCAGTACACTGCCGACGCCGCCTATGCCGACATCGTCCTGCCGGCGACCACCATGTTCGAGATCGATTCATACATGACCTACGGCCCGATCTTCCGCCTGCGCGAGAAGCTGATCGAGCCGGTGGGGGAGGCGCGCAACGACTACCTGATTATGGCGGAGCTGGCGCGGCGCCTCGGCTATGGCGATCGCTTCCCGCAGAGCGAGGAGGCGATGATCCGTCAGGCGCTCGACGGGTCGGGCTACTCCCTCGAGGACGTGAAAAAGGCCGGCGGCACGGTGAAGCTGCAGACGCCGGTGATGGAGTACCGCAAGTGGCAGAAGGGCGGCCTGCGTCCCGACGGCCGGCCTGGGTTCGACACCCTGTCCGGCAAGTTCGAAATCGCCTCGACGATGCTCGCCGACTACGGCTACGAGCCGCTGCCCAGGTACACCGAGCCGACCGAAGGGCCGCTGGCCAATCCCTCCCTGGCGCAGGAATACCCCCTGGTGTTCAATTCGGGGGCGCGGCCGCACACCGATTTCCGCTCCCAGCACCACGGCATCAAGGGGCTGGTGAAGGACAACCCCGAGCCGACCGTCGAGCTGAACGTCGAGGACGCCCGCCAGCGCGGCATCGAGGCGGGCGACCTGGTCGAGGTGCGCACGCCGCGCGGCGCCATTCGCTTCCGGGCGCGCACCAGCGACGATATCGTGCGGGGGGCGGTCGAGTGCAACATGGGGGGCGGTACCCCCGTCGGGCCGAAGGCGTGGCGCACGACCAACGTCAACGAGCTGACCGATAACACTAATTTCGACGAGATTACCGGCTTTCCGGTCTACAAGGCGCTGCTGTGCGACGTGGTGAAAGCCGAGGCGGCCACCGAGGAGAGCCGCCGGGTGGCAGGCCGCAAGGTGATGGCGTGCGCCCCGCAGCCGCTGATGCCGGTAGCCGGACACTCGCAGCCGAAGCGTCGCATCTATCTCGACAACAATGCCACCACCCGGGTGGCGGATCCGGTTCGTGACGCAATGCTGCCTCACCTCGAGGCGGCGTTCGGGAATCCCTCCAGCATCCACGGCGCCGGCCGGGATGCGAAGGGGGCAATCGACAAGGCGCGCCGCCTGGTGGCGCGACTGATCAATGCCCGGCCGCGACGGATCATCTTCACCAGCGGCGGCTCCGAGTCGAACAATCTCGCCCTCAAGGGAGTCGCCTTCGCGCGACGCGACCGGGGAACGCACATCATCACCAGTTGCGTCGAGCACCCCGCCACCCTGGCGACGGGCGAATTTCTCGCCGGCCAGGGCTTCCGGGTGACCTGTCTCGAGGTCGACCGGCACGGCTGGCTCGACCCCGGGCTGCTGCGCCGGGCGATGACGAAGGAGACGATTCTCGTCTCCATCATGATGGCCAACAACGAGGTCGGCACCATCCTGCCGATCAGGGAGCTCTGCGCCATCGCCCATGAGCATGGCGCGCTGTTCCACACCGACGCCGTGCAGGCGATCGGCAAGGTCGGCGTCGACGTCGAGGCGCTCGACGTCGATCTGCTCAGCCTCTCCGGACATAAGATCCACGCGCCGAAGGGGATTGGAGCGCTCTACGTGCGCAAGGGGATCGCGCTCGAGCCGCTGATCCACGGCGGCGGCCAGGAAGGAAAGATGCGGGGCGGGACCGAAAACGTGCCGTCGATCGTCGGTCTTGGTAAGGCGGCCGAACTGGCTCTCGAGTTGCTGCGCAACGGCGCCGGCGTCATCGAGCAGCGCGATCGTCTGGAGGCCGGCATCCGCGATCTCGTTCCCGGCGCGATCCTGAACGGCCACCCGGAGAAACGCCTGCCGAACACGCTCAACATGACGTTAAAGGGGATCCGCGGCGAATCGCTCGCCGTGGCGCTCGATCAGCACGGCATCTCCCTCTCCGCCGGATCGGCCTGCAAGTCGGGCTCGCCCGATCCGACCCACGTCCTTCTCGCCATGGGAAGGACCGCCGAAGAGGCGCACTGCGCGGTCCGTTTTTCTCTCTCGCACGACACCACCGCCGAGGAGATCGACGTGACGCTCGCGGCCCTCGGGGGTGTCCTCACGGAGATGGAGACGACCGTTCGTTTCCTGCCCTGCAAGTAGCCACACGCCGCGCAACCTGTTCGCGACTCGAGTCGGGGTTCCGGCACTGACCAGAAGCTGCAGCGGAGTACGCGCCGTCAGTCCGGCAAATGGTCTTCATGGTGCGGCGAATCGCGCCCTGCACCAGGGCGGCCAGCGAGTCCTTCAAGGAGCGTTGGCGTATGATCAGGTGGCAGTAATCACACTGTTGCGATTCTCCGGGACAACACCAGGGATTCCGGTGCCGCCTGTGGTCTCGCTTTCCAGGCGAAGAGACGATCATGTTCCTGCCGATCGGTGACAGCCCCAATCCCCCCGGCACGCCGTGGATGACCTACCTGCTCATCGCGGTCAACGTCGTCGTCTACGTCTTTCTGCTGCCGGCCGGTTTTCAGGCCCCCGACCTCGACGACCCGGCGCTGCGTGAGTACCTGCAGATGATCGCGAAGGAAAGCGGCGGATCAATGGGCGAGCTGAGGCGGATGGCGCAGCAGATCTCGTCGTACGACCTGATCGTCTATCGCCACGGCTTCAAGCCGGCGGCGCCGTCGCTGTTCGACATGTTCACCTCGATGTTCCTGCATGGCGGCCTGCTGCACCTGCTGGGCAACATGCTGTTCCTCTGGATCTACGGCGACAACATCGAGCATCGACTCGGCCGGTGGCGGTATCTGCTTGCCTACCTCGGCACCGGGGCGATCGCCGCGCTGGGGGACGGCATGATCCGCATGGGGTCGGGCATCCCGTCGGTGGGGGCGTCGGGGGCGATCTCAGGCGTGCTCGGCCTCTACTTCATCTGGTTCCCGCGTAACCGGGTTCGGGTCTGGGTCTTTCTCTTCCCCTTCCTGATGGATGTGTGGGAGCTGCCGGCGCGGATGGTTCTTGGCTTCTATATCCTGTTCAGCAACATCGTGCCGCTCCTCCTGTCGGCCGGCAGCGGCGGCGTGTCCTACGGAGCGCACATCGGCGGCTTTGCCGCCGGCGCCGCCATCGCCTTCGCCGGGGATCGGCTGATCGCGGCCCGTCCCGAGGCGGACGTCCGCCGTCGGCCGGCGGGCGTACCGCCGGTGGTCCGGGCCGACGCCGCGGGACGCTTCCGCAAGGCGATGATGGAGGGGCGCTGGGATCTGGCGGCGGAGCTCTATTTCACGGCGCCGCACGCGCTCACCCGGCAACTGCTCAGCCCCTGGGAGAAGATCGCGCTCGGCCACGAGCTGGAGCGCCACAACCACCCGAAGGCGGCCCTCGCCGCCTACCAGCGGGCGCTGGTCGATCACCCGGCCGGCCCGGGGCGGGCCGTTGCGCACCTCGGCGCGGCGCGCGTCCTGATGGGGCCGCTGAGCAATCCGACCGGGGCGTACCAACACCTCTACGCCGCGCTGGAAGAGGATCCCACGCCCGAGGAGCGCGCGCAGACGCGCTCGCTGATGGACGATCTTGCCCGCCTGGTGCGCAGCGTGCCGCGCCGGACGCCGGACTGAGAGGGGATCGTTCTTACTGGCACCCGGCGATCGAGTCCCTTGGGTCCGGCAGAATGGACGAGTTGCCAAACCCATTGTTCACCGCGCATGTACCGTCGACCAGATAGTAGTACCCGTCCCCGAGTGGTGGGTCGGGACGGAGGTCGGTCGCCTGGACTGAGTCGATGAAGAGACCGAGGCACTCCGCCGAGGTGTAATCGCCATCGATCTGGAGAGCCGAGAGAGCCCCAGTCACGATCTCGAGATCGCTCTGCAGGCCGACGACCTCGACCTCGTGCGAAACGTGGTGGATCGTGAATCCCATTGTTTGCTCGACGTAAATCCCGCAGTCGTTCACTAGATATACCGGTGAGTTACCGTGGATCACGCGCTCAAAATCGAGCAATTCGACCACCATCGGGCTTGAGTCAGTCGGCAGCAGACTGGTGATCTCATGGGCCGGCAGCGGGACCTTGTTATGCTCGATGGCCGTGTTGAGGACGAACGGTGGAGTCCCCGGCTGGTTGAGGTGCGGCCCAAGCCCCGAATCGATTCCATTGATACGGATCGCATCATCGATCACCAGCGGCGCGAAGCCGATGCCACTCGAGGAGAGATAATACTCACCGTCCGCTTGCGGCGATATGGCGATGGTCGTGCTCTCGTAGACATCCACGGCCAGTCCCGACGCATCGCTTGCACAGAGGGGAGAAAAAAGAGATCGCCCGTAGGGGCTGCGATTGATGAAGGTGTCACAGGCACGAAGCTTTGCGAAGAACACATCCCTGAGGCCCGCCCCCGTCACGTTGACCAGGCCGGGACCGGGATCGACATCCCCGGCTACCTCGAATCCACCGGCCACGTGGAGTCCGCCGAAGCCATCCAGGGCGATACTGTCTAGACAGTGAAAATCCGATCCCCCCATTCGACCCGCCCAGAGAAGTCGGCCGGCGTCGTCCAGCTTCCAGATGAACGAGTCGAGCGTGCCATCCGAAGTCAGATCGAACGTGCCAGGGCCGGGATCGAAATCGGCGGTCCCCTCAAAGCAGCCTACGACATATAGATTTCCTAGCGGGTCGAGCGCAAGATCAATCCCTCCATCATCGAGAATATCGCCCGCCCGTGCGCCCCACACGAAGTTGGCCTCGCTGTCGAGCTTCATCACGAATGCATCGATGTCCCCGGCCGATGTCACGCTGAACGTCCCCGGCCCCGGGTCGAGATCCGATGTCCCCAGGAACCAGCCGGTGATGTAGGCGTCACCGTCACCGTTCACTGCCAGAGCATTCGGCAGTTCCTCGTTCGCGCCGCCGAACGTCGTAATCGAGACAAGTTCGCCTTGGCTGTCGAGTTTCCACAGGAATCCATCGTTCTCTCCAGCCGAGATCTTGAAGAGAGTGCCGGGGCCGGGATCGAAATCGGCCCAAACCCGGAATCGACCCAACACGTAGACGTCGCCGTCGCCCGTTGGGATGATTGAGTGTCCGACATCCAGGCTGCTTCCTCCCGCGGAGCGAGCCCAGAGAAAATTCCCGTCGCTATCGAGCTTCAGGGCGAAGGCATCTCCAAACTCTGGCGACACCGAAACCAGGTTTTCTATCCCTGGGCCGGGATCGAAATCGGCC
>CBDUYA010000233.1:0-5521 GCA_965371335.1 uncultured bacterium
AGCGCGGATGGAAACGGCAGCCGGGGGGCGGCGCGGACGTGGCGGGGGCCTCCCCGCCGACGGACGGCCGCTCCCTGGCCCTGTCCGGATCGGGGACCGGGATCGCCTGCAGGAGCGCCTTAGTATAGGGGTGAATCGGATTTCTGAACATCTCCGCCGTCGCCGCGCTCTCCACCACCCGCCCGAGGTACATCACCGCCACCCGGTCGGCGATCCGCTCGACCAGCGCCAGGTCGTGGGCGATGAACAGGTAGGCGACGCCGAACTCCTCCTGCAAGTCGATGAGAAGATTAATCACCTGCGCCTGCACCGACACATCGAGGGCGGAGACCGGCTCGTCGGCCACGATCAGGCGGGGCCGCAGCGCCAGGGCGCGGGCGACGCCGATCCGCTGCCGCTGGCCGCCGGAGAATTCGTGCGGGTAGCGGCGCATCGCCGCCGGGTCGAGGCCGACCCGGGTGAACAGCCGCTTCACCATGGCGTCGCGGTCGGCCCGTCCGGCGCCGATACCGTGAATCTCCAGCGGCTCACGCACGATCGTCCCCACCCGCATGCGGGGATTGAGGGAGCCGAACGGGTCCTGGAAGATCACCTGAAGCTTCTGTCGCATGCGGCGCATGGCGCGCGGGCCGAGCGCCAGCAGATCGACGCCGTCGAACCGGATGGCGCCGGAGGTCGGCTCCATGAGCCGCAGGATGCAGCGTCCGGCCGTTGTCTTGCCGCTCCCCGATTCGCCCACCAGCGCCAGGGTCTCGCCCGCCGCGATCGACAGCGACACCCCGTCGACGGCCCGCACCCAGCCGCTCACCCGGGACAGCAGCCCGCGGCGCACCGGGAAGTGCTTGTGCAGATCCCGCACCTCGAGCAGCGGGGGCGCGCCCGAATCCCGCGCTCCGGCGGTTGCGGCCGGCCGGCCGCCCACGTCGCTCACCGGGGGTTGCCCTCCGGGTCATGGTGCATGAAGCAGGCGACGGCGCGCGGCCCGTCTCCACCGGCCAGCGGCCGCAACGGTGGGGTGTGATTCCGGCACTCCGGCATCACCTCGGGACAGCGAGGGTGGAAGGCGCAGCCGGGTGGCAGGTTGAGCAGATCGGGAACGTTCCCTTCAATCGCCTGCAGCCGGCGCCGGCGGCCGTCCTCCCCCGGCCCGCCATCGCCGAGGCGCGGGACCGAGCGGAGCAGCCCGGCGGTGTACGGATGCCCCGGTGAGGCGAACAGCCCGCGCACCGGCGCCTCTTCGACGATGCGCCCCGCGTACATCACCACGACCCGATCGGCGGTTTCGGCGATCACGCCGAGGTTGTGGCTGATGAGCAGGAGCGACAGGCCGAACTCACCCTTCAGACGTTTCAGCAGATCGAGAATCTCCGCCTGCAGGGTGACGTCGAGCGCCGTGGTCGGCTCATCGGCCACCAGCAGCACCGGCCGGCTGGCGAGCGCCATGGCGATCAGAACGCGCTGGCGCATCCCCCCCGACATCTGATGCGGGTAATCGCGCACCCGCCGGGAGGCGTCCGGGATCTTCACCAGCTCCATCAGCCGCACCGCCTCGGCGAGCGCTTCCTTCTTCTTCATCATCCCGTGCACGATCGGGCCTTCGGCGATCTGATAGCCGACCGTGAACACCGGGTTGAGGGCGCTCATCGGCTCCTGCACGACGAGAGCGATCCGCCGTCCGCGGAAGCGCCGCATCTCCCGCTCCGAAAGCTGCAGGAGGTCGGCCCCCTGGAAAAGGATGCGGCCCGACACGATGCGGCCGGGCGGCGGCACCAGGCGGAGCAGCGAGCGGGCGGTGACGCTCTTGCCGCACCCCGATTCGCCGACCAGTCCGAGCGTCTCACCCTCGGCGACGCGAAAGCTGACATTGTCGGCGACCCGCACCGCGGCGCCATCGACGGGGAACTGGATGCACAGGCCGGTCACCTCGAGAAGCGCTGCCACACCCTCCCTCGCTCTCAAACGCCGATCGCCGGCCGGTGGGTCCCGAACACGGCGCGGAGCCGATCGGAGATCTCGCCGAGCGTGGCGTGCGCCCCGACGGCCCGCATGATCGGCGGCATCAGGTTGTCCCGGCCCCGCGCCGCGCGCTCGATCGCGTCGAGCGCCTCCCGCGCGGCCGCATCGTTCCGGCTTTTCCGGAAGGCGGCCAGTTTCGTCTTCTGCGCCTCCTCGAGGCGCGGGTCGATCTTCAGGATCGGAATGTCGCCCCCCCGACCCCCTTTTCCGTCGGCGGCATATCGATTGATGCCGACGATCACCTTGTCGCCGCGCTCGAGCGCCTGCTGGTGGCGATAGGCCGCCTCCTGGATCTCGCGCTGCTGGTAGCCGGCGTCGATCGCCCGTACCGTACCGCCCCGCTCGTCAATCTCGCGCAGGTAATCGAAGACGCGCGACTCGATCTCCGTGGTGAGCGCTTCGAGCCCGTAGGCGCCGCCGAGCGGGTCGACGGTGTCGGCCACGCCGGTCTCGTGGGCGAGGATCTGCTGGGTGCGCAGGGCGATGGTGGCGGCCTTCTCGGTCGGCAGGCCGAGCGCCTCGTCCATGCCGTTGGTGTGCAGGCTCTGGGCGCCGCCCAGCACCGCCATCAGCGCCTGCAGGGCGACGCGGGCGATGTTGTTCTCCGGCTGCCGGGCGGTGAGGGTGGAGCCGCCGGTCTGGGCGTGGAAGCGAAGCTGCATGGCCCGCTCGCTGGTGGCGCCGAACCGCTCGCGCATGATGCGGGCCCAGATGCGGCGCGCCGCGCGGAACTTCGCCACCTCCTCGAGAAAGTTGTTATGGGCGTTAAAGAAAAACGAGATCTGCCCGGCGACCTCCTCCACCGGGAGCCCCGCCGCGCGGGCGGCGTCGAGATAGGCGATCCCGTTGGCGCAGGTAAAGGCCACCTCCTGCACCGCCGTCGATCCCGCCTCGCGGATGTGATAGCCGCTGACGCTGATCGCCTTCCAGCGGGGCATCTCCGTACGGCACCAGGCGAACAGATCGGTCACCAGGCGCAGCGACGGTCCGGGCGGGTAGATGTAGGTGCCGCGGGCGACGTACTCCTTCAGGATGTCGTTCTGCACCGTGCCGGTCAGCCGCTCCATCGGGATACCCCGCTGCCGCGCCACGGCGGCGTAGAGCGCCAGCAGGATCGGGGCGGTGGAGTTGATCGTCATCGAGGTGGAGATCCTGTCGAGCGGCAGGCCGGCCAGCAGGATCTGCATGTCCTCGATCGTGTCGATGGCGACGCCGACCCGGCCGACTTCTCCTGCAGCAGCCGTATGGTCCGAATCGAAGCCCATCTGCGTCGGCAGATCGAAGGCGATCGACAGCCCGGTCTGTCCCTGCTCGAGGAGGTAGCGGAGCCTCCGGTTGGTTTCGCCGGCGTCGCCGAAGCCGGAGTACTGCCGCATAGTCCACAGGCGGCTCCGGTACATGGTCGGCTGCACGCCGCGGGTGAAGGGATAGACGCCCGGCAGGCCGATCACCCCGGCATCGTCGCTCGCCTCGAGGTCGAGGGGCGTATAGAGCCCGGCGATCGGGATCCCGGAGTCGAGCAGGAATTCCGCTCGACGCTCCGGCAACCGGGACAGGGAGTCGCGCAGCGGCCCCTCACGCCAGGCGTCGAGACGTTCCTTGAAGGATTTGCCCCTGCGGCTCTTCACAGGGAAAAGCTACCACAGGTCAGCCCGGGTCAGGGACAGGTGACCGGCGAGATGCGGATCGTCCCGTCGGTCCACCGCCCGAGCGCCGCCAATCCGCCCGCCACGCGCGGGCTGTGCCCCACCAGGTAGTAGAAGGCGTCACCCACTGCCGGCACCGCCCCGCCGTCGAGCGCCGAGACCTGGTTGCCGACCGGCTGCTGGGCCACATCGGCCACGAGACAGCCAAGCGTCGTCAGGTCCGGATCTGTGCCGGTGAATTGCACGTAGGTGCCGCGCAGGAGATCGTAGCCGTCGACCGAGGTCACCTGCGGGCGGGCGTCCCAGCGCAGCTCGACCGTGTTGCCGCCCGCCGGATGCAGGGTGATGAAAATATCCTGACCATCGCCGGTGTAGACCTTCACCGTCGCCGTGGCACCGACGCTGCTCGAGCAGAGCACGTCGGCGCTGCAGCGCATCAGCAGGCGATACTCGGCGTCGACCAGCGGTGCATCGATGAAGGTGTTGTTGGTGTTCCAGTCCTGCACCACCTCGCCGTCCCGCTCGAAACGGAACTGGGCCACGCCGTCGACGCATCCACCCGGCAGGGCCGATCCCGATGCATCGACGATGAGACGCTCGCCGCGCTCGATGACGCCGTCGCCATTGGCCTCGATGAGGGCGACGACAGGTGAGGTGCCGCCGTCCCCGACGCCGGGATTGCACGTCGCCGGGCATAGGCCCGCCGATGCCGGCTTGGTATCGGGCTCCGGCGTAATCTGCTCCTCGATCGCCCCGGTGATGGTGATGTCGTCGATCCACCAGCCGTCGTCGCTGTCGAGGCCCTCCCAGGTTCCACCCAGCTCGTGGTAGGACGAGGCCACGTCGTTGAATTCCCACGACTGCGCGATCCAGCGGATGCGAACCCGCTGGCCGAGGAAGCCGGAAAGGTCGAACTTAGTCTGCACCCAGTTCCCCGGACCGGTATTGCCCGGCTGCCCCGGGCCGTCGCAACCCCGCGTGGTCGTCGTGTCGAGCTGCCAGCCGCAGGTCGACCAGACTCCCATCGGCCAGCACATCGTCTCTCTGACGCCGCGCGGCGCCGGCGCGCCCGCGCCGGTATCGGTCGGGGTGAGAACGCAGTAGGTCAGCCCGGTGCCGAAGCGGCTCCAGATCTGCGGCACGTGATCGTAGACGTTTTCGAACGGAACGAGCTTGTCCCAGAACCCCCACTCGTCGATCGCCGGATCCGGGTTGATGTCGACCTGAATATGCACGTCCCCGAAGTCGAACGCCTCGTCGCTGGCCAGCGAGAGGATCGCGCCGGTGGGCGAGGCCCGGCTGGTGGCGCGCCGGCCGAAGCGGTTCAGCTCGTCGATGCTCACCATGCTGGCGATATGATGGAAGCTCAGCTCGAGGTCCCCCGGATCGGGGATGATCGCCAGATTGAGCCCGTTCATGACGAACGCCGCCAGCTGCCGGAAGCGGGTCGTGTCGCCGGCCCGGCTGGTCGGATCGAGATGGTGCCCCCAATGAAGCGAGTTCGAGCCGCTGAAGGCGAGCGCGCCGTCGGTGGGGGTGACGAAGTCCGGGTCGTTCGGGCAGGTCCCCTGGGGACAATGGATGTGGAACGCCATGTCGTCGTCCGGGTCGATGATGCACCCCGGATCCGCCGGCGGGACGTTGAATCCGCCGCAGCCGATTCCGGCCAGCGAGCCGACACCGCCGCCGGCAGTGCCGACCCACACACCGAGCGTATCGTTCGCCACACCCGGCGTGCCGAGCGGCAGGTCGCTCAGTGAGATCACCGGCACGTCGCAGTTGACGTCCGTGGTGCACGGTTCGCCGATGCGGCCGGCGGAGCAGAAGCCTGTCGCCGTATCGCAGGTGCCGAGGATGAA
>CBDUYA010000234.1:0-5490 GCA_965371335.1 uncultured bacterium
CACCGTGCATTTTTCGATGCCCAATCAGGCACGGGCCCGGCGGGAGGCCGTTGAGACGATACCAGGATTCGTTGAACGGGCACAACGATCATATAACATACCTATATTCAGTAGTTTATAAGACTAACAAATACTTACGCATATTACTTGACAGACATGCGCTCATATTGTATATTGACCTCGTCTTCAGGAGTCATCGAACAACGAGCAGACAATTAAAGGAGGTTGATGACCATGAACGTGATCAAATTTTCACGCTGGGATCCATTCCGTGACATGTTCGCCGCCCAGGATCGGCTCGGCCGTTTCCTGTCCCACGATGCCGGCCTCGCCACTCCGCCGGAAGGCATCGGCGCCTGGCTGCCGCCGGTCGATGTGATCGAGGATTCCGATCGCCTTGTCTTTCGGGCCGAGTTGCCCGGCGTCGATCGGAACGACATCGACATCAAGGTCGAGGGGGGCACACTGGTGCTGCGCGGTGAGAAGAAGCAGGAGAAGGACGTCACCGACGAGTCGGCGCACCGCGTCGAACGATACTACGGCAGCTTTTCACGCCGCTTCGTTCTGCCGACCACCATCGATGCGGACAAGATTTCCGCAACTTTCTGTAACGGGGTCCTCGAAGTGGTTCTTCCGAAGGCCGAGGAAGCGAGGCCGCGCAGGATCAAAGTGCTCGCCAGTTAAGCGCGCCCCCCGGGGCACCGGTCCGCCCGGGCCGGTGCCCTTTTTTCATGCCTGCTCCCGCATGCCCGACTCCAGCCGATCGCAGGCAGCCTCCACCTGAGAGCGGCTGACGTCGTAATGCGTGACGACCCGGACATGCCGGTCGTCGATCGCCAGGGCGAGCACCCCGGCGTGCTTCCAGCGCTCCACCAGCTCTCCGGCCGTCAGCCCCTGCCTCACCACCTCGAAGACGACGATGTTCGTCTGCACCCGCCCGACATCGATGGCGAGTCCCTCGATGCCGGCCGCGCGCTCGGCCAGCGACCGCGCCGCCGCATGGTCCTCGGCAAGCCGCTCGACGTGCTCACCGAGGGCGATGATCCCCGCGGCCGCGATGACGCCGGCCTGGCGCATGCCGCCCCCCAGCCTCTTGCGCACCCGCAACGCCTCGCCGATGAAACGGGACGAACCGGCGACCACCGAGCCGACCGGCGCCCCGAGCCCCTTGGAGAGACAGGTCATGACGGAATCGAACGGGTCGGCCAGTTCACTCGCCGGCCGGCCGAGCGCCACCGAGGCGTTGAAGATGCGCGCTCCATCGAGGTGCAGGGCAATGCCGCGGTCACGCCCGAGGCGGCAGATCGCCTCGGCGGTCGATTGCGGGTAAATTGTGCCGCCCGCCATGTTGTGCGTATTCTCGAGGGCGATCAGTCCGGTCTGATTGAGGTAGTAAACCTCGGGGCGTATCGCGGCCCGCACCGCCTCCACCTGCAGGCAACCATCGTCGCCCCGCAGCGGCCGGGCGAGCACCCCCGAGAACGCCGCCATCGTTCCCATCTCGTAATTGAAGATATGGCTGCTCTCCTCCAGGATGACCTCCTGGCCGGGCCGGGTCCAAACCTTGACCGCAATCTGGTTCCCCATGGTCCCGCTCGGCACGAACAGCGCCGCCTCCTTGCCGAGCGCTGCGGCGGCCATCTCCTCGAGACGGCGCACCGTCGGATCTTCCCGGTAGACATCGTCCCCGACCTCCGCTTCCGCCATCGCACGGCGCATGGCGGCCGTCGGACGGGTGACGGTATCCGAGCGGAGATCGATCGCTCCGGAGCGACCTGCCGGCGAGCGGGGTGTGTCCACCATGGTCGCGATCCTACACGAGTCCTGCGTGAGCGCGGGCTATAATGCGCCGCCATGCAGACGCAGCGCCCCCTCCCCCGCCGATCGGTCTCCGGCCCGAGTCGAGCATGTTGGATCCTGCTGGCGCTGCTGCCCCCCCTCGCCGCCTGCGGCGGCCCGCCCCCTCCCAGCGTCACCCTGATCACCATCGACACGCTGCGGGCCGACCATCTCGGCTGTTACGGCTACGATCGCCCCACTTCGCCCGGCATCGATCGACTGGCGGCGGAAGGTGCGCTGTTCGAGCGGGCCACGACCACGCTGCCGCGAACCACCCAGTCGATCGCCTCGATCCTGACGGGGCGCTACCCTCGCGGCCACGGTGCCCGCGGCCTCTTTTCGATCCTGTCGGAGGCCAACGTGACCCTGGCGGAGATTCTGCGCGCGCGCGGGTTCGCGACCGCGGCCTTCACCAGCAACATGTTTCTCACCCCGGAGCAGGGGTTCGATCAGGGGTTCGATCTCTACGACAACCCGCGACGGCGCTGGAGCGGTAATTCCGCTGCCGAGGTCACCGCCAGCGCCCTCGCATGGCTCGACGAACGGCCCCCGGACGCCCCCTTTTTCCTCTGGGTCCACTACCTCGATCCGCACTGGAGCTATCAGCCGTCGCCACCGCACGATCGAACGTTCGATCCCGAATTCGACGGCCAGTTGAACGTCTACGAGGATCTCGCTCTCAATCGCCTGACCAAGGGCGAGGTGATCTTCGAGAACCGTCTCGACCAGCGCCGAATCGAGCACCTGATCGCCCTTTACGATGGCGAGATCGCCCAGGTCGATCAGGCGCTCGCTCCGCTCCTGCGCCGCCTGGCGGAGCTCGAACAGCCGGTGCTGACCGTCCTGACGTCCGATCACGGCGAGAGTCTCGGCGAACACGACTACTATTTCGCCCACGGCGAGTACCTTTATGAGCCGGGGCTGCGCATTCCGCTGCTCTTCCATTTCCCCGGTCGAATCCCCGCCGGGCTTCGCGTCGACAGGCTGGTGCAGAACATCGACGTGCCGACCACCATCCTGGGACTGCTGGGAATCGACGGCCTGCAATCGGTGGATGGCCGACCGCTCTTTCTTCCTGCCGCCTCCCCCGGCGCGCTCCTGCGGCCGGCGCCGGGCCGCTCGATTCTCTTCGCGGAAAGCGACTTTCAGCTCATCCACCCGGAGAACCCGCGCTACTTCCTCCCGGGGCCGGCCGGCAAGTGGTCCGCCGCCTCCGATGGACGCTACAAGCTGATCCACATTCCGCGCCGCGATCGGGAGATCATCGAGCTGTTCGATTTGGCCAGTGACCCCGGCGAAAGACGGGATCTCTCCGCTGAGAGCGCCAGCGCCGGGATCCGCGGCCGGCTGTTGCGGCAGCTCATGCAGTTCGTCGATTACGCCCCCGGATCGCCCCCCGCCACGCCGGAGCGGCTCGATCCGGAACAGCTTGAGCTGTTGCGCTCTCTCGGATACGTCAACTGAACGGACCGTCCTGGCTCGGCGCAGGAATGATGCGGGCCAGAACCTCGTTGGAAAGCAGCCGTCCGCGCGGTGTGAGAGTGAGACGGTCGCCGGCGATGCGGACCAGACCGGCGCCAGAGAGCTCGACGAAGCGCCGATCGTCCGGAGCGGGGATGGCGCTCCCGTAGCGCCCCCGCAGCCGGCTCAGATCGACGCCGTCGGAGAGCCGCAGACCGGCGCACAACGCCTCCGCTCCCCGTTCGTCCCGGCCGGCCGGCTCCTGCCGCCGTTCGCACCGCAACCCTCCCCCCTCGAGATAGGCGCGCAGATCCGCGGCGTTCGACCAGCGGCGGCCGTCGAGGTACGAGTGGGCCGCTGGACCGAAGCCGAGATAGTCCTGGTCGGTCCAGTACTTGAGATTGTGCCGGCTGCGATGACCGGGGCGGGCGAAGTTCGAGATCTCGTACTGTTGAAAGCCACGCGCCCCGAGGAGCCGGGCCGCCGACTCGTAGAGACCCGCGGCCTCGTCCTCGCCCATCGCGGCAACGCGGCCGAGGTCGATGGCCCGCCCCAACCGGGTCCTCGGGTGAACTTCGAGAAGGTAGATCGAGACATGATCGGCGCCGGCACGCACGATGCGCTCCAGCCCCTGCATCGCTTCACTATGGTTCTGGCCGGGAAGCCCCAGCATCAGATCGACCGCCACACTGGCGATCGGTGATCGTCCGGCCGCCGCGACCGCCGTGAGCGCCTGCTCGGCCGAGTGCGCCCGCCGCATGGCGCGCAGCCGGCGATCGTCGAGCGACTGCACGCCGATGGCGATCCGGTTGAAGCCGAGCGCCGCCAGCCGCTCGAGGCCCTGCGGATCGAGGTCCTCCGGATTCGCCTCCAGGGCGAGCTCGGCCCCGTCCGACAGCCGAAACGAGCGCCGGATGGCCGTGAGGATCGACTCCAGGTCGGCCGGGGGCAGTCTCGAGGGGGTCCCCCCTCCGAAGTGGATCGTATCGACCACCCGGTCCGGCAGGCTGGCGCCGGAGGCGGCGATCTCCGCGCCGAGCGCGCTGGCGAACCGACGGGTGTCGGGCCGCCCGGAGGCGACAAGGTAGAAATCGCAATAGGAACAGCGCACGGAGCAGTACGGAACGTGAAGGTAGAGGCCGGTGGTCACACCTGTTCCACGGCAGACGCCGGGATCCACCCGCTTCCCGCATTCGGAAGACTGACCTGGAACCAGCCTTCCCGCCGGTTGCGGACCTCGAGCCGGGTGCCTTCGTGCACGGTGTACAGGACCGTGTTGTCCTCTCCCGGTCCGGCGAGCACATCGACCCGCTCCTCCATAACGATGGCGCGTTCCGCGGTGGCGTCCTGGATCTTGTAGCCGAGTCCCGCGAGGGCCACCAGCGTGCAGAGCCCGACCACGGCGGCGCTGTAGGCGAACAGGCGGCGGCGCACCTCGTCGCGGCTGAGGGGGATGGCGCCGATCAGCGCCGTGGTGGGGAGGTAGAAGAGCAGAAAGAGAACCGTCATCCGGTTGGGAGAGGTCCCGTCGAGCAGATCGCGCACCGCCAGCATGGGGAACTGCAGTTCGGGCTCGGCCACCCGATCGCGGATCTGGCTGCGCGCCAGCCCGAGGTTCTGGCGCGCCTCGGCATCACCCGGATCGAGCTTCAGGGCGCGCTCGTAGTGCAGGATCGAGGCGCCGAGCCGCCCGCTCCTGAAGTAGGCGTTCCCCAGGTTGTAATGAACGCGGGGATCGTAGACGCCGTACGCCAGGATTTTCTCGTACGAAGAGATCGCCGCGTCGTAGTCGGCCGACTCGTAGGCGCTGTTGGCGGCGTCGAACAACTCGGCCGGCGTCGCCGCGTGCAGCGATCCCGGGCCGGCGAGGCCAAACAGCGCCGCCAGGCTGATGATCCATAGTGAGCGCAGCCTGATCAGGCCTCCCGGGAACGCGCGGCGCGCCGGTCGCGACGGCATCATACCGACAACGACCTCTCCAGTCCGACGAGGACCTTTTCCGCGTTCTCCAGCGTGCGCTGCATCTCGGCCTGGCTCGATGACGCCGGGGCAAACCGGGCGTAATCGCACGCCTCGAGCGTGCGGTGATAGGCGCCACGCTGCGTCTCCGAGGCGCCCCGCTCGGCGAGCAATTCCTCGATCCGCAGGTGAGTCAGCCCCACTCCCGAGGTATCGAACTTGTCCCCCACG